>JAVZCX010000074.1:0-2506 GCA_038874185.1 Candidatus Micrarchaeia archaeon | reverse complement strand
CCTCCTCATCCAAATTCTTCTCGATTATCCTTGCAGCTTCTTCTTCAATTCTTTCTTGAATCTCTTCCCTTTCTCTTTCTTTATTTTCTATTTCCTCTATGAATTTTTCATGTTCTTTTTCTTTTATCTCTTCCTTTTCTTCTATTCGTTCCTTCAAGTCTGTGTCGGATGTTTCTTTTTCCCTTTCTTCCTTTTCCTTCATTTCTAGCTGTGCAATTAATGATGCAAGATGTTCAACATACGCCTTCATTGCTTCAGGAGAAAGAGTGGTTGATTCATTGAGGAGTGAAGTCATGTGTTGATGAGGGAGAGAAGGAGTATGAATGGGACTGTAAGTGGCTGGCTTACTATTATTAGATTTGGGCTCTCTATTAATATCCTTTCCAATGTTTAAACCCATAAATCACTTTTCAAAAGGACATTTTTAATCCTTTCGTTTTTCTTTTTGTATTTCCTCATACATCCTTTCATTTTCTTTGAGATCTTCTTTTATATATTCTTTAATATTATCCTTCTCACTGTCAGATATTTCCCTGAAACCTTTTGAAGTATACTCTTTAAGCATAGAATTGGCAATATTTGTCATTAATTCCTTTTCAAATTCAATCAGTTCTTTTCCATATTTAATTGCATCTTCGTAATAAAGATCTATTTCTTTTTCCTTTCGATATTCTCTATATCCCTCTTTATTAAAGTATAAACCATGTGCTGCATAGAATAATGCCTTTAAAGTTATATGTTTCTCAATTATACTCCGAGCATCGTCTGTATAGATTTTCAATCTTTCTTCGATTGCTTGTAATTTCTTTAGTAATATTTCTTTTGATTCACGATAAGTTTTCTTTTCTATCGCAAGATAATGATCTGTGGTGTAATCTAAAATCAACGCAGCTGGGTTCCCTGTTTTTTTATATACAGATTCGAAAATTTTTTTAGCAATTTCCAAACTCGCAGGAGTACCATCGCCATACCAATAGTTATCGAGAATTTTCAATCCTTTCTTTAATAACTTATCGTTTTCCACTTCACTAGCAATATATGGTGGCGGATTTGCGCGAAGATATATCGCATCTGCCTTTTTTGCAGGATGCAAAAGTAATGAAGCACCTAATAGACCTGCAGCTAATGGTTTTTTCATTCTCTGCCATAATGAAGGCTTCTTTTCTTCCTTCTTTTCTCCTTTCTTTATTATCTTCTCCTCTCTTTCTGCCATAAATATCATTCGCTGTTTAGATATTTAAAGGTAACTTTTTCTTTTATCTCTTCCTTTTCTTCTATTCGTTCCTTCAAGTCTGTGTCAGATGTTTCTTTTTCCCTTTCTTCCTTTTCCTTCATTTCTAGCTGTGCAATTAAGGATGATAAGTGTTCAACATATGCCTTCATTGCTTCGGGAGAAAGAGTGGTTGATTCATTGAGGAGTGAAGTTATATGTTGGTGAGGGAGAGAAGGAGTGGGGGTGGTAGCAGAGGTAGGAGAGGGATTAGAAGGAAACAGAAGCTTTATTTTATCGTAGTTATAATCTGTCATGAATTACTTTTCTCTGCGATATTTTTAATCGTTTCGTTTTTCATTTACTAGTTCTTCGTACATTTTTTCATGTTGTGGAAAATTTCTTTTTGTCCAATTTATAATCCCATTTTTTTCAGTATCAGATAATTGTCGTAATTCGGTTGAAGTATACTCTTTAAGCACTAAATTAGAAATATCTGTCATTAATGCCTTTTCAAATTCGATCAATTCTTTTACATATTTAATTGCATCTTCATAATAAAGATCTATTTCGTCTTTCTTTCGATATTCTCTATATTCCTCTTTATTAAAGTATAAACCATATGCTGCATGGGATAATGCCATTAAAGTTATATGTTTTTCAGTTATGCTCCGAGCATCATCTGGATAGATTTTCAATCTTTCTTCAACTGCTTGTAATTTCTTTAACAGAAGTTCTTTTGATTCTTGATATGTCTTCTTTTCTACAGCCATATAATGATATGTAGTATTTTCTAAATCTAAAGCTACCGGATTTCCCGTTTTTTTGTATACTGAATCAAAAATTTTTTTAGCAATTTCCAGACTCTCAATAGTGCCATTTCTATTCCAATAATTAACAAGAATTTCGTATCCTTTCTTTAACAACTTATCTTCTTCATTAGCAGCATATTCTGGTGGCGGTCTTGCAAGAATAGGAAGAGCACCCACCTTTTTTGCAGGACTGAAAAGCAATGAAGCACCTAACAGACCTGCAGCTAATGGCTTCTTCATTCTCTGCCATAAAGAAGGTTTCTTCTCTTCCTTCTTTTCTTCTTTCTTTATTATCTTCTCCTCTCTTTCTGTCATAAATATCATTCGCTGTTTAGGTATTTAAAGGTAACTCTTTCTTGGCTTTGGAGAAGTCCTGTGATGAGAAAATAGGATTTCCACATCTTATTATTTAGCTTTTAAACAAGTTTTTATTTTCTAAATCGAAACATTTATAATCTATGCTAATTATATTTATCATATAATA
>JAVZCX010000073.1:0-2515 GCA_038874185.1 Candidatus Micrarchaeia archaeon | reverse complement strand
TACAAAAGGAATTCCATCTATGAGCGTAAGATCCTTTATTCTTCCTATTCTTTTGTGCTCATTGATAAGGTGTTTCGTATATTCAACAATGTGCTCATATGCCAGTGCATATTGCGGCCTTTTTGTAGTTGGGGCAGACAAAACATTGAATTTTATTCCATCTATCTTTATTGTTTTCTTCATTTCCTTTTCTGGCGGATTCATGTCGCTATATCCGCTCATTCGTTTTAACGCTGATTCAAACGGTTCGATCGCAAATTCTTCCAGAAGTGGAATTATTGAATGGATTGCTCTTTGATAGATGCGTATGCTTTCAGAATTAATATCTACTATTGGTTTAGGTCTGTCAATAGAAATAATGAGGTTTCCCATGCAAATAGTGAAACATTTCTTATTTATATTCTTTTCTATTTCCTTTATTCAATAGCTTTTAATTTCTTTTTATTTAATGTTTATTTATGAGAGCGGCCATATATGCAAGAGTTTCTACTGATGACAAGGGGCAGGATGTGGAGAACCAGCTTATCCAGCTTAGAGACTACTGCAAAGCCAAGGGATATGAGATTTATAAGGAATATACCGAGTACATCACAGGAACTGGAAAGAAAAAGAGGCCTGTATTTGAAGAAATGATGGAAGATGCAAGAAAGAGAAGGTTTGATGTCTTGTTGGTATGGTCTTATGACAGATTCAGCAGAGCAGGCCTAAAAGACATTCATTATATCAGTGACCTAAATGAGTGGGGAGTTAAATTCGTTTCATATCAGGAAAGCTTTCTTGACACGACAACAGAAATGGGAGAGCTTCTTCTTCCAATTTTTGCTTGGATAGCAAAACAAGAAGCCAAAAAGATAAGCGAAAGGACAAAGGCAGGACTGCAAAGAGCGAAAAATGAAGGCAAGAATCTAGGTAGACCGAAAGTAGAAATTAACAATGATGCAATTATCAAGCTAAGGAATGAGGGGAAGTCTCTTGCCGAAATAGCAGAGCAGCTTCAATGTTCAAAAGAGACGGTGAGAAGAAGGCTGATGGAGCTTTCAAAATTAGAAAATTCTATTTCTAGTGTTCAATCTTTCGAAAAAGAGAATCCAACTTCATCGAATGAAAGTAGCAGAATAGATACAAACATCACAATAGGTTCTATTCAAGAAAATGATATGCAGGCAAAAGAAAATCAAAATTCATAACAGTAATTTGTTAAAGGTGTGTTTATTGGCAGGAAAATTAAAGAATGAAAACGCAGGATTGGAAAAAAGCGAGCAATATTATCAGTATTCTCTTCCTTTCTGGAAAATGGAAAGCGAAAATGTAATCAAACATTTTAATTCCTCAATTAATGGACTCTCTGATTCTGAAGTAAGAGACCGACTTATTAAATTCGGAAAGAACGAAGTAGTGGTAAAGGAGCACCACTTTCTTATTAAATTGATTTTAAGAAATCTCTTCAATCCAATTACAATTGCACTTATTTTTGCAGGCTTAATTACGTATTTAATAAACGATATTCAATCAGCAATTATAATCTTCGCAATAGTTCTGCTTTCTCTAATCATTAATGTGGTACAAGAATACAGGTCTCATAGTGCAATTGAGAAACTAAAGAAAATGATATCATTCTATTGCCATGTTATAAGAAATGGAAATGTAATAGAAATAGATTCAAGAGAGCTTGTTCCTGGTGACATAGTCATTTTCACTGTCGGAGATAGGATTCCAGCAGATATGAGAATAATAGAAGAATATAACCTTGCTATTGATGAATCAGTTATTACTGGAGAATACTATCCTATAAAGAAAACAGCAAAAGAAATAAGGAAACAAAACCCTCTCCCTCAAGATATGCATAACATTGCATTTGCAGGTTCCATTGTAAAAGAAGGAAAAGGCAAAGGAATTGTGATTGCCACAGGAAAGGAAACCTTCATAGGCAAGACTATAGGTATAATGGAAGAGATAAAGGATGAGAGCGAATTTGAAAAGAATATGAAGGATTTCAGTCAGTATCTTCTAAATATAATATTATTTGCATGCGTATTGATTCTTATTCTTAATATATTTGTAGGGCACGACATTATTGTTTCACTTATTTTTGCTGTTGCACTTGCAGTAGGTCTTATTCCTGAACCATTGCCAATGATTATGACGTCTATACTTTCAAGAGGAGCAATGAAGCTTGCATCAAAAGGAGTTATTGTAAAACGTCTTTCAGCTACAGAGGATCTTGGAAATGTTGACATACTTTGCTGTGATAAGACAGGAACGCTTACTGAGAATAGATTAAGGGTTTTGGATTCCTTTGATTACGAGGGAAATGAAACCAAATTACCTCTTGTTCTTTCAGCAGCGTGCACTTCTGTAATTAAGAAAGATCATTCAATAAAGGGAAGTTCGATCGATGTTGCATTAAATCAACACCTTAACTTCAATTCAGAAGTCAAAAAGTCAGTTGAAAAATACAAGATTGAAGAGGTTGTACCGTTTGATTATGAGCGACAAAGGATGAGCGTAGTAGCCA
>JAVZCX010000072.1:0-2642 GCA_038874185.1 Candidatus Micrarchaeia archaeon | reverse complement strand
TACAATCAATTCAGTTCATGATGTAAATGATAAGATTCCAGTTCTTTGTGGCGCCGGCATTAAAAATTCCGAGGATGTAAGAATAGCAATCGAGCTTGGTGCAAGAGGGATACTTGTCGCTAGCGGAATAACAAAGGCAAAGGATCCGAAAACGGCAACGCTCGAACTGATCAAGGGATTCGAGTAACAATTATAACTTAGGTGATTTATTGGTTGATTTGAATCCATTTGAGGACAAGGTTCTCAGGGCACTCATCGACATTGGTGCAACTTCAGAAGAAAAGATGAAAACTGCAGACCATGTAATGAAAAAAACAAATCTCGCTAAGGGAATAGTGGGGAATGCACTTACCTCTTTAGTTAACAAGGGTCTCATCAAGAGAGTTGCAAGAGAAAAAGCATCGGGCTATTATGTTTTGCAGCCTAAGATTTGATTCTAAAAAAGTAATTATTTAGAAGGTGATATGATGGATGAACAAGAGATTTCTTTCTTTGCAAAATACAAGGATTGGGTTGTAATAAAAAAGAAACAAATTGATGAAAAAACAGAGGACAAGGAGATCGTTGCAATACTGGCTTCCATAAACTCAACTACTGCAAGAAAGGCATATGATTTTGCACCCATAGATAAGGCTGCAATAGATAAGTATGTGGCAGAACTTGTCAAAGGCAAGAGAAAGGGTTTAAACAATCTTGCAGAAATATTCGGTTCACTAAAGCAATCAGAATTAAAAGAAAAACTTCTTTCAGCATGCAAAGATAGGGATGAAACATTCTATCCATTTGCAGAAACATATTTCATTAACTCTATTCTTAAGGCATTGAATTATTCTCCTTTTATTGATTCAGAGGTTGTCCAGGAAGTGTATCCGGATATGAAGATGCCGAAGCCGAGGGGCAGGATCTCAAAGAAGTAAAAGATAAACAAATCAATGGAAATCAAAGTGTGAAGATGAGACATAAATATGGAGAAAAACAAAGGAGTAAACAAGCCTAATCTTTCTTTCCTAGTATGAGCAGATAGGTTTAGCTATTTATTTCGATTCCCTCACCTGACTTCTATTTTTATCTATTCGATTATTCAGCCTTTTATTTTGTTACATTTGCACTTTAATAACTTCTGCTTGATAGAATGAAATCTAATAAATAAATAGATCAGCGCCGCGATTATCATTAGAATTATAATAAGCCAGTTTCCAATATTTATCGCCCACCACATCCCCCCTAAACCAAATCCCAATCCAAAACCTGCGATGACTTTAAAAAGCAATTTTATTTTAGATTCATTTGTCAGCCGCCTCATCAATGAAAGAAAACTCAAAAATACAGCCAAAGCCACGCTTTCAATTCCAGTTGGGTTGAAAAGAATTAAGGTTAAAATTGCAACAGGATATGCAATCATACAGCCATTACAAATCCTTCTTCCGCAGATTACAAAGACATCGTCTTTGAAGCATTGACAATCTGGATGATGGGAGAGCATTAACTCAATAAATTCATTTGGAGCGAGAGAGGTTTTCATAGTAACATTTAAAAGTTTAATTTTTTAAATGTGTATATGAATCGAAAAACAGTGTTAGACAAAGCAATACCATTTTTCGCATCGAAAGGATATTCGATCCAAACACAAACCGATGATTTAATTATTTTCCAGACCGAAAAGCGAGAATTGAATTGGCTGTTGTTGTTGGTTCTCTGTTGTCTTGGTATAATTCCTGCTATTATTTACTACTATGTATTTGCTCCAAGACATGTAGTGACGATTTCAATCTCTGGTAAAGAGGAGGTTAAAATAACTGTGACCGGGAATACAGATACAGCTAAAAAGGATGCGAATGAATTCCAAAGCATAATAAGCTAAAACATAAGGGATTAAAACATTTTATAAATAATATTTAAGATTTATTTTTTCGATTTGTACATTTATTTTTAAATCTTCTTAAATAATGAACTCTGTAGAAATCCTCTTAAATTGTTATGAGTATAAACTCTTGGCGACCATGCCAAGAGGTATACGATGTCTAAGTGGCAGAATAAACTTAAAAAGCTTATCATATTAGGCTTCCAGTTAGTAAAGCAGAGAGGAATCTCAAGATATTCCTCCAAATTTTCCAAGAAAACATTTACCAAGCATCAGTTAGCGGAGATCTACAGAGCAGACTCATCGAGGTAAAGAAGAAGGAAATTAAGATGAAAGCACTTGTCTACAATCTATGTATTCTAATGACGAAGAAATCCTATTTTCTCATCATAGGATTTCTACAAAGCCTTAAAAACGAAAGGTTTATATATATCTTATGTTCTATAATCTTACTTATATGTGCTTAAATTAGGTGAAATTATGGAAGAATTTAATTATAAAGTCAACGAATCAACAAGAAAATTCATCGAAGATGATTTCAATGAAAGATTCAAAAAAACCGGCAACTCAATACTGCTAGAAAAGCCATTTCAGAAAGTGGCTGAATATTACATTAGGCAGAAAGTACCTGCATACTTGAGAACGCAAAATGCGCTTTCAAGCAATTCTGATGCAATAAAGCTAATGCAAAAAACTTTAGACGAATTTATATACAAAATAGAAAGCAAGGAATTGGGTTGGCAATATCTTCTTAGAAAAGACGGATACGAGTGCATAAAGT
>JAVZCX010000071.1:0-2759 GCA_038874185.1 Candidatus Micrarchaeia archaeon | reverse complement strand
TATTATATGATAAATATAATTAGCATAGATTATAAATGTTTCGATTTAGAAAATAAAAACTTGTTTAAAAGCTAAATAATAAGATGTGGAAATCCTATTTTCTCATCACAGGACTTCTCCAAAGCCACATAATAGAAAATAACTTTAAATAAGATTCGATAAAATTCGAAAACTTTATAAATTATAGATTCTATAATTAGAATATGAAAAAGAAAGAGATAATCCTAAGGGAACTCCTAGATTTAACTGTTACGAATAAATTAAAGACTACTCAACTTGAGCTAGCCAAAAGGCTAGGCGTGTCAACCAGCACTGTCAATAATGCAATAAAAGATGCTGTTCGGCTTGGGGCTATTGATGTAAAGAGAACAGGCCTTTTAGTCATTGATCCTAAAAAGCTACTCCTTTATCTTGCAAGCATTAGAAACTTGCAAAGGGATATAATATATGAAACATCTGTTCCTGCGAGTGTAATAGAAATCGAAAAAAACATGCCTGCAGGAGTAATCTATACAATGTTTTCTGCTTACAAATTTCACTTCGATGAAGTTCCTGCGGATTACAGCGAAGTGTATGTATATGCTGATGAAAAAGTTTTAGAAGAGATAAAGAAAAGGTTTCCAAAGAAAAACGGTCCATCAAACCTCTTCGTGCTTCGTTTAGATCCAGCATTAGTTCATTTATCCAAAGAAAACATTGCTTCTCTTGTGCAGATCTATGTTGATCTTTGGAATGCAAGGCAGTGGTATGCAAAAGAATTTCTTACAGCGTTAGAAAAGAAGCTTGAAATCCATATATAATGGTGGGTTGATGGAATTTTGGAGTGAATTATTGACAAAGGCAAGCTGGGAAAAATTAATACAACTTTCAAAAGAGATTAGATTCACACTTATTGGTGGTTGGGCTGCATATCTATGGACAGGTCTTCACAAATCAAAGGATATTGACATTATTATAGATTATGAAGATCTCCTTAATCTACAGCACACATATAGACTGGAGAAAAATGACAGATTAAAGAAATATGAGATAAAATTTGACAAATTCGATATAGATATCTATCTGCCAGGATATTCAAAACTTGCAATTCCAGCTGAGGATCTCAAAAATGAATATTCTACTAAAATAGAAGGAATTACTACTGTAATCCCAGAGGCACTCCTTATCCTGAAGCAGGGAGCAGAAATAGAAAGAAGAAATACAATAAAAGGGAAAAAGGATGCAATTGATATTTTAACCTTACTTATTCATGCTCCATTTAACTTTAAAAGATATAAAGAGCTTCTTTCCAGATACAAAAAAGAAGAGTATATTGAAGAGCTTGCAACAGTAATAAGAAACTTTGATGACAGAGATATAAAGTATCTTAATATTGATTTTATAGCATTCAAAAAATGGAAGAGTAAGATACTGGAAGAGTTAAAGAGACTTTGAAATAAAAAAGGGAAGAAATAAAAGAAAAAGTTACCTTTAAATACCTAAACTGAGAAGGATAATCATGGCAGAAAGAGAGGAGAAGATAATAAAGAAAGGAGAAAAGAAGGAAGAAAAGAAACCTTCATTATGGCAAAGAATGAAAAAACCATTAGCTGCAGGATTGCTTGGTGCTTCATTACTTTTCAGTTCTGCAAAGAGGGTGGATGCAGTTGGATTTGGACATTCTATGGATCCACCTACTTATATCGCTGATGTTATAGAAAAAGATAAAGATCTTAGAATTGGATGGAAACTTTTATTAACATCGTATAAAAAATTAACTGAAGATGGAGTAAACGATAAGGAGTATATACGTATACTTCTTCAAAGAGCAATTGAGATATTCGATAAAGTATATAAAGAAAGAGGCGATTCGCTTTCTCTTTATTTAAAACTACATGGTACTTATTATTTGGCAGTAATTGAACCCAATTTTGAATC
Organism: Candidatus Micrarchaeia archaeon; assembly: GCA_038874185.1. Taxonomy (GTDB): domain Archaea; phylum Micrarchaeota; class Micrarchaeia; order CABMEP01; family CABMEP01; genus DTQF01. The sequence continues at coordinate 842 of JAVZCX010000071.1, read as the reverse complement.
TACCGAAGAAAGATGTAAAGCAGTATTAAAACTGGCAGAAGAAAGACTAAAAAAGAATCCCAATGACTTTGATTTTATAGATATTGATTTTCGAATTAATTTAAATCTAACTGAGATGTATTATGATGGTTATACATTGGACTCAAGTTACATGAAGGCCGGATATATAGACTATTCAAAACTGAGTGAATATAAAGAAAAGGCTATAGTTTATGCAAATAAAGGACTAACGCATTATGACGAAATAAAAGAAAAATGGGATCAATTTGAATATTCAGTAAGAGAAATAAAATATTCCAGGGAATATCTTAGTAAAACCGGTAAAATATTTTATGAAACAAATTATTCTCCAATTATGAAAGAAATCTTAGAAAGACTTAGAAAAAATGAAGAAAAATAGCTTTAAATATTTTTTAGATATTGTTATCATATGTTTATATTATTTCAATGGAATATGGGTTCTTCATTAAAGGATTCTTCTACCAACTCTAACAAATCCAAAACCCCTGCTCCCACCCCCACCACTCCTTCTCTTCCCCACCAACACATGACTTCACTCCTCAACGAATCAACCACTCTTTCTCCAGAAGCAATGAAGGCATATGTTGAACACTTATCATCCTTAATTGCACAGCTAGAAATGAAGGAAAAGGAAGAAAGGGAAAAAGAAACATCTGACACAGACTTGAAGGAACGAATAGAAGAAAGGGAAGAAATAAAAGAAAAAGAACATGAAAAATTCATAGAGGAAATAGAAAATAAAGAAAGAGAAAGGGAAGAGATTCAAGAAAGAATTGAAGAAGAAGCTGCAAGGATAATCGAGAAGAATTTGGATGAGGAGG
>JAVZCX010000070.1:0-2759 GCA_038874185.1 Candidatus Micrarchaeia archaeon | reverse complement strand
TATCTGCTAAAACTAAAACTTCATATTTACCACTTGTATGCTTTTTTATATTCTTAAGACATCTCTTGAGATTACCTTTGTTATTCGATGAGAAAATGATTATGGATGTTAAATCTGTTTTCTCTTTTTCTGTCCACCATCTTCCTTCTAATTTAACTTCATACTTTTCCGATAAGTCTGGTATAGGAACGAAAATTTTAACACCAGGAGGTGCTATATTAGGTATTGGATAGCCTTTCCCATATTCTGTTTCCAAAGGAACTCCCCACTTTAATTTAAATATTTCCCAATTCTTTAAAAGTATGTCTTCATAGTTCATGCTCATAATTTGAAATGTTTGCCCTCCTGTATGATGAATAAATACATCTTTAGCAATCCTTGCTTCATAACCATATAATGAAGCCCTTATACAGAAATCGTCATCTTCAAAATTTCCATAACTAAAACTATCATCAAAACCACCTATTAAATCTATAATTTCTCTTTTAACTAATAGACAAAAACCAACAGCTCTGTATACTTGAAAACTTTCTCCAGAGTTTTTCTTAAACCAATCTTCAGCAAACTCTTCAATTTCTTGAATGTTACTATAATTGACCCATGGAACTTGCTGAGGTCCTGAAACATAATTTGACATTGGTCCAACTAAACCAACTTTTGAAAATTTATTAAATATATCTAACATTCGTCTAAGCCAGCCGTTAGTAACTATAGTATCATTATTAAGAAACAATATGAATTCACCTTTTGCAAGAGCAATTCCTAAATTATTTCCTATAGCAAAGCCGTAATTAATAGAGTTTGAAATAACTTTAATATTTTTTTTAATTTTTATTAATTTCCTCAATTCATCTATTGTCTTATCATTAGAGCCATTATCTACAATTATTACCTCGTGCTTTTCAGGCGTATGTTTCTCAATACTTTCTAAACATAATTTAGTTTGTTCCCACAGATTATATGTCAGAATAATAATAGAAACAAGCCCTTTAACAATTTTATGGCTATTTTTATCCTTCACATAACGCTTTTTTAAAATACAAGGCAGTTTTGCATAATCTTGTTTTACTGCCCTATGATAACAATGTGGATGTGTTGGATGAAGGTTAGTCAATGAATTATCATTATCCCATTTTTTCCATATCTTCTCAAACCATCCAGTTTTCACTTCGTATGCATGACTGAAAGTTCTAATCTTTTCGAGTACTTCTTCATCAGATCTTGCGTAACTTAAATGATGACAAATACCAAAATCTTCAGGAATTAAAGCAGATATACCACCTTTAACAATCCTATTTTTAAAAAATCTTAATATTCCAATCTTCAAAATTATTAAAGGAGTTAAAGGTTCTCGAGGTTCAATTCGATACTCATATGATTTCCAATAAGTATCAAGATTAATATACCAGCAATCAATATTTGGATTTTCTCTAACTAGCTTTAGAATTCTTCTTAAATCTATTGGATCATAAACTTCGTCTGCATCAATAATGAAACAATATGTAAATCCATCCTTCTTAAGAATATCAAGACCAGCATTCCGTTGTTCCGTCTCATTTGTCCAATTTCCGTAGATAATCCTTATTTTATTATCAGGATCAGAAAACGAGCTTATTATTTCAAGTGTACCACTATTATCAATTTTCTCGCCATACCATGGTCTATCACTTATTAAAAAATAAATAGCATCCAAGTCATTATATATTGACAAAACTGATTCTTTTAACCAAGTTTCATCATTATATACACAATATACTGCTGCAAATAAAGGTTTAGTCAAATTGTCAGAACTTACGGTTGGATAAGAAGGAACTAAATAATGCCTTCCATATTTATTAAAATTAAGTTTTACATTCATTCTTTTTGAATAATATTCTTGAATCAACTTTACTTCTTTTTGACTTTTTACTTGTTTAGAATGTTCAAGACTCTCCGCTGAAAAAAGATATAAACCCAACAAATCTTTAATATGCTTAAAAAGATATCTTTCTGATACTCTTAGCCACCATTCGTAATCACCAGCTACCTCGAAAGTTTCATCAAAAAACCCTAATTCATCATGTAAATTTTTTCTCCACATTGGCTGTGGACCAATGTAGCTTTCATGGAGTAATCTCTCTCTATCAAATTCAGGAAGTGCAAAATAACCTACAGGCGTGCAGTTATCAAATGTTTCATTTTCTCTTTCAGTAACAATAGAGTCACCATAAACTAAAGCAAACTCCGGGTTTTTATCAAGATAATCAGCCATTATTTCGAGTGCATCTTTTCTATGTCTATCATCTGTATTTGCATTAGTTATATATTTTCCTTTTGCAATTTTTATTCCTCTATTCCATGCTGAATATACTGTTTCACGCTTGTCAGTTCTTATGTATTTTATATTCTTGTATCTTTTTTGAAACTCCTCAACAATAGCTTTCTCATTCTGCTCAGAACCACTATCAACAACTATTATCTCAAGTTGCCCTTTTTCATAAAGTGTCTGACTAATAAGGTCCTCAAGACAACCTCTAATAAACCTCTCAGAATTATAAGTAGAAACAATAGCAGACACCTTTATATCTTGCCCTTTTATTTCTTCTCTTTCTAATTTAGGAAATTCTAAAGTTTTTGATTTTTCTAATACCTCTTTTATCTCTTCATCTTCTGGATGTTTTTTAAGGTAGGACTCATATAAGTTTTTTGCTGACTCTATTTGTTCTAATTCAATTAAAACTTTACCAGATTTTAAAATAACTTCCTTATTATCCGGTTCT
>JAVZCX010000069.1:0-2809 GCA_038874185.1 Candidatus Micrarchaeia archaeon | reverse complement strand
AAATACTGATTTCCTTAAGAATGAGAACTATGTTAGGAATGTGACAAGAAAAGCAAATAATCTTCTTAAAAGAATAATAGAAAAAAGAAAGAGGGAAGAGAGCATAATACAGGAAAAGCTTCCATTAGATGTCAAAAGGCCTATTTCTACAGCAGTTCAGAAGCCACTTCTCTGATTTCATTTATTAATAGATTTTATTTATTAATAAATAATATATTAAACTTATTTTGCGTTTAACTATTACTATGCCATTTTATATTGTTTTATAAAACATGTGCTACAAGCAAGTATGCTAAAAGCAAAACAGTTGCAAGTAATGAATATTTCAGAGTCTTTTTACCTACTTCTTTATTCAATAAGAACGCAGTTATTGTAGATGTTGTAAAACTTCCAATTATGGCGGTTGCTATTGAGAGAAGGAGCTCTTTTTGACTTATTCCAACATATACACTTCCTAAGGAAAGCATAGTATATCCACTGCTTATTGTTGAAGCAATGAACGAAACAATCGGTAGAAATTGGGGAAAGTTCTTTGCGCTTAATTGGAATAAGATCAATGCAGCTATTAAAAAGAGAGTTGCATATGCACTGTTTATTACAGTTATCGGTTTTTCTATACTATATTTCTTCTTTTTCGACGTCCTTTCCTTCAAAACAAGCAAAACAAACATACCTGCTATAAGCGCGAACAAGGGAAGAATCTTATTGATCATTTCATTCATTACTATTACTACTAACAAACTATTTCTAAGTATACTTCCAAGCATAGCAGAGATTACTCCTTCGCTGCTTATTCCCTGCTTTGTTTTATTTAATTGATATATAGAATATGTTGAATTTATTATTCCTCCGATGAAACCAGTTACGCTTACGTTTTCTCTTCTAAAAAGTCTATATGCTATGAATGCAAAGAAATTCAATAGAGTTACAATCAAAAAGAATGCAAACACTAGAAATAGATCCAAGCTTATTCCATAAATCTCAATTGGTTTTTGTGGCAATATTGGAAAGAGGATGAATAGTATTATTCCTATTTGAATTAATTCACTTATTTCTTCATCTGTCAAAAGTTCAACTGTTTTTTCTAATTTTTTTCCAATAGCAAGTGTTCCAACAATTAAAAATGCAGACGCAGCAGCTTCCCATACGAGTCCGCTTCCAACCATTAGCCCAGCAAGGAAAAGAATCGGCATTAGATAAGAACTTATTTTATCTGAGCCGTTTTTCTTTTCTGCATTTTTTAGCAAATCATATGTAAGTGCAAGCACCATTATAAATCCAAGCATTGGAAAGAACTCAGAGAAGGGAATTTCAAAGAGGATAGACATTGCACTTATGCAGCCAAAAATAGCTGAGAAAGAAAACGTCTTTATGTCTATATATTTTTTTGTCGTCCTCTTTCTTTCTAATCCAATTAGCGTTCCAATTGCAGCTGCAATTATCAACCTTGCTATTGCTTCATAAGTGGTTATAAGCATCCAATCTGCCTCTCAATTTTTCTATGCATCGTATTACTTTTTATTTATTCTTTTAACTATCTCTTGGCAAAGCTTCTTTGGATCGTCACTATTTTCTAATAGCGTTCCAATTTGTATGATATCTGCGCCAGCATTAACAACATTTTCAGCTTCCTGAGGAGTTTTTATTCCACCTGCAATTATAAGCGGGATATCTATTGTTTTCTTTACCATGGATATCATTTCAAGAGGGACATGTCCTACTTTAGATGCTGACCCTACATCCATAAGTATGAACTTTGATCCAAGATATTCACCAGCCAGTGCTAGCGCAGCTCCTATCTTAGGTCTGTCACGAGGCACAAGATTAACATCCCCCACCCAACCTACAGAACCACCCGGTTCAACAACAATATATCCAATGGATAAAGGTTCTATCCCCATCTGTTTTATAACTGGAGATGCAAGCATCTGCGCCTGGCTTATCCAATAAGGATTTCTGGAATTAAGAAGAGACATGAAATATACTGCATCTGCATATTTAGTGAGGGTTGCAATGTTTCCTGGGAATAATACAACAGGAACCTTTACCTTTTCCTTAATCTTCTTTACAACCATATCTAGAAGCTCTCCTTGAACTCCTATTGAACCGCCTACAAGTATTACTGCCGCCCCTCCTTCTGCTGCAGCGATAGCTGTTTTTATTGCATGTTCTATATCTTTATAATCTAGCGGGTCTATCAATGCAAACAGAAGTTTCTCTTTTTTGCTTAATCTCTCTTTGATGTATTTTTCAACTTCATATTTCATTTAAATTACCTCCGACTCTTTATAATTCTCTTTTTCTAATTCATCTTTTTTGGTTTTCTCTATCCTATTAGTATTTTTAGATTTATAAATATCTACTATTTCTTTAATCCCCTGCATTAAAGGTATTGCAGGAGTCCAACCAAGCGCCTTGTTCGCTCTTTCTGTATCAAAAACCCTATGAGAAGCCAATACATTTATGTCTTCGCTGCTTATAGATGAACCAATTGTTAGGATCTTTCCAATTGTTGGTGGGATTTTCAATGGAGAATATTTCTTTTCAAGTAACTCTGCAACATAAGAATATATTCTTTCTTGAGTCATCGTTCTATTTTCCACTATGTTGAATGTTGCGTTGCTTATGTTAGATCTAGATGCAAGAATTATTGCTTCAGCAATATCCTCTGCATGTACGAATGGAATTACATTTTTTCCATCTCCAAAAACAGGCATCATTCCTTTATCTATCATTTTCACTACTCTTGCATATGTCTTGTAATAGGTTTTACCATATATAACGCCAATTCTTAGAATTATGTAAGGAA
>JAVZCX010000068.1:0-2839 GCA_038874185.1 Candidatus Micrarchaeia archaeon | reverse complement strand
AAATGTAGAGATTGTCACAAATATAATTACTATGAAAACAAATATTGTAAATACATATGGAAACAGAATATTAGGAAGTACATCTGTTAAACCATAAAATGCCATTCCTGCAGCATATGGGGTAGCGAGATAATTTGTTACAGTGTAACCTGTTATCTGACCAACTGCTCTTGCCGCGCCCTCTAATCCTCCCATACTTGCAGTTACAGCTAGATTCAAATATGAAATGTCATTAATTGGAGATTCTCCTGCAGTCCCCTTTAACTTGCACCATAAAATTGACCATAAGTTTTCTTGACATGGATCACCTAAATAAAACCTAACCTCTTCTGAAACAATTCTAACTTCCCTTTCTCTTATTTGCTTAGTAACCAATATTATTGAATGGACTTTATTGTTTGGAAATATATTCTCGTTATTTAATAAGTATTCAATGCTTCCGGATGAATTAACTTCTCCTTTCTGAATCTTTCTATAGCACTTTGAAACCTCCATTGTTTCCTCTCTACATGGCTCATCCGGACTTGGACAGAGTGAATAGGTTGTTCTTTCAGTTATTTTCCAATACATATAATCTTCTGGAGGTGGTTCTGGATTTTGGGGATTTTTTGATTCATAAATTGAACCCACTCCATTACATGAAACATCTCCCCAAATTGAGTAATTTAAAGGTGTGAAAACCTCCCAAAGAAATCTATCTGATTGATTTAAATAATATCTTCCCGCATCAGGCAAAAGTCTGAAAAACGGAATTGATACACTTTCGGGCTTATAATCTAATTGTCCTGCAGATATTGCAGCCTTTGTATCATCATACATCTTAGATGCAAATGCTAATGTCAATGGATATACTATAAATAATGTTAACGACAATGCAATCAAGGTTGAACCTGCTTTTCTAGTAATCGGAAATGTACGAAGAAGAACCCCTGTTGGGAACAGTACTGGGAGCGCTGTATATTGTATGAAAAATAAAAGTTCTTTCTGTACAAAGAATGCTAGTAAGAAAGGCACTAATCCAGATAAAATGTTTGAAATAATATTTGAAATCATGCTGAATGGTGCCCCTAGACCTAATTCTAATTTAAGACCCGTGATTGCTTTTGCAAGATTAGCTATTCCAAAACCACCGAGACCTCCAGCTATTACACCAACTCCGCCTGTTGTTAGTCCAGCAATCGACCCAACCATTGTTAGAAGCCAGGATAGTATCTTTGATAGATCAATCGTAAGTGTGCTTGCCCCACTATAAACTATATTAAGCCCAAAAAGATAACTATATGCGTATGTCAAATCATCCTCAACCTTATCTAAAAAACTTTTTGCTAAAAAGAATGGATCACTGCCCGCATACGCGATTGTTATAGATGTTATTGTCATAAGTAATGGGACTGTTAATAATAAAATTAATGCAGTAACTATAAACTCACTTAATTCTTTTCTTGCCCATCCTTTCAATTCGTTAGATTGAAATGCAGAAGAGAGCATCCAGGCCAAAGCACTTAAAGCTGCGGATAGAAGGAGTGCCATAATTGAAGTTGCAAACCAATCAGTGGTAAAAACTGTCCTTATTGATTGATCAACCATTTCCTGTAAAGTTATTACCATTATATCACATATTAAGTGCTGTTTTTGATAATTACATTTTATACATTAGTAAAATAGAATTAAATTAATTTCTATTTATATATAAAAGTAGAAATAAACAAGATTGCAAGAAAGTATTAAAAATTAAATGGAATATTAAATTAAGGTGAACATATGGCTGAAATGTACAAAATAAAAAGAGATGTAAAAAAAGATGCGAAAAAAGAGGTTAGAAAAAGACTCGATATTCTGAAGTCAGTTCTTACATTAATTAAAGGAAAGATCACCCCTGCTGAATACACACATGTGAAAAGATTGATGGCGGATGGAGTTGAAAGAGATGTGGTATTCGTACAAGGTTTATCAACAGGAATAGAATTAGCTGCATTAAATGCAGATGATATAAAGATTATAATAAAAATATTCAAAAATGCAAAGAATAGAGGAAAGGATGGTAAACCTATCTTTGAAGATAAAGAAATAAAAACAATTGATGAGATATTAGAACATAGATTTCCTTTAATTGCTAGAAGGAAAATGATTGCTATAATAAAAAGAGCAGATAATCTTCTCATTGATAGTTTAATAGGAACATTGGAAAAATTAGTTAAATAATATTATTTTATTTTTGAGAAATCAATAAATCTATTTTTTTCTGCTTCTTTATCCCTTGACAAAAGAACAACTCTGGAATCTTTGTGCTCATCTGTTACTATATAACCTGTTTCTTTTGCTAATTTCTCTGCAAACTCTCTTATCTCTTCCATATATGGCATACCTGGCAAACCTATTCTTTTCCTTGAAAAACCAACTGCCATATATGCCTTTACCTCTACGTAATGAGGTTGTGCAATCTTTATCAATTCCGCATATTTTTCAGGATATTTTAAATTTAGTCCTTTTATTAAAGTCATTCTTATAACTGTTCTCGTATATGTCCCTGCCTCTTTTAACAGCATCAAAGATGTAAGATATCTATCCCATCCGTCTTTATTTTTAGGTCTCATAATCTTTTCGAAACTTTCCTTATCATATCCACCCATTGAAAGATATAACTGTGTTGGAAAATATTTCTCATCAATCATTTTCTTGATTGCACCCGGAACGCTTCCTGCAGTTACAATAAAAGTACTCATTCCTCTTCTATGGAATTCAGAAAGAAGTTCTTTTAATTTTGGATATGAGATAGGTTCACCAAGTACGCTTAATGCAACATGTTTAGGATTTTGTGCTTCTTTCCAAAGGTCTTTAT
>JAVZCX010000067.1:0-2860 GCA_038874185.1 Candidatus Micrarchaeia archaeon | reverse complement strand
AAGAAGAGACTTTCCATAAAGAAGGCGTGAAAAGGCTTCAGCTGCTGCCTTTGCACCAAATAATGCATTGTGCGGAACCGGCTCATCTGGTAAGCCTACATAGTTAAGAACCTTGTTAAAACTCAGATCAGTTCTGTTGTCTTTAAGTGGAGGAATAATGCCTCTCTTAAGATGATGGGTGTAGCAGACTGAATGAAGATCTACAATTCTTCTATGCGGCTTCCAGGAAAGATTGTAAATTTCAGCTGTTTCTTTTAAGAAAGCCCAATCAAATCCAAAGTTATGACCGCCGAGTGTTTGATTTTCTGATTCGCTAACCCATTTAAGAAAGTTGTTCATTGCCTCATAAAGAGTTTTTCTGTCTTCATCAAGAATCTGCTCCTTGGTAAATCCATTAACTGCTAACGCATCATCGTCTATTTCCGCTCCATTCCATGGCCTGCATTCTTCATAAAATGTCCTTTCAGGATGAAGGAAATCTATTGCTCCTATGCTGACTATTGAATTCTTTTTAGGATTGACGCCAGTAGTTTCAAGATCTACAATTAACATTTTATCACCTGTTAAGGAGTTAGTTTATTTGAAATATCAAAAGAACAATATATGATTAAATACAGATAACTAATGATTTAAACAATTACTTCTGTTCTTCGTACATTTTTTGAAGAATATCTAATGATTGCTTTATGTTAAAGAATGCCATGTATGCTCTTTTTTGATATGTTGTTTCTAGAGCTGAAGAAAGATCATCATATTGAAATCCTGAAAAACGATATGTGCCTCTATTGTCTTCAAGTATTCCCATCTTTCTAAGCTGTGTTAAGTGATATCTTATTGTTTTTTCATTCATTTGAATGTTGCTTTTTGAAAAATATTCAACTAGATCTTGATAGTTCGGTTCTTTCTTCTCTTTAAGATGATAATAAAGAAGTGCCTCAAGAACATTAAGAACTGATTGCCTTGACTCATTTTTTGATATTATTCCTAAAGATAAAGCTAACCATCTAACTAGAGATTTTCTTGTCATCTTTACTTCGTCATTCAAATCCATGTCCCGGAGAATAATTTCTGACTTTATAAGTTTTGATTCTGGAAGTTCCATAAATATATTAGAACAGCAAGATTTAATATTCTTACATGTGATTTAATAAAGTTAGGTGAAGAAAATGGTTTCGAAGGATAAGATAAAAGAGGCACACGATGCAAATTACAAAGAATCAAAAGAGCCTACCGAATTGCCTATTGTTAAAGGTTATGATTTTGATAAATTTGAAATCAATGATGAAGCAAGTGAATTAATAAATTCATATTACAATATAGGAATGCAAGCATCTCATCTTGGTAAGGCTATAGAGATAGCTAAAGAAATGAGAAGGGAGAATGCAGATATTTTTTTAGCCTATAATTCAAATATGGTAAGTTCTGGTATAAGGGACGTTATAAGATATCTTGTAAAGCATAAAATGGTTAAGGCCTTAGTTACAACTACAGGTGGAGTGGAAGAAGATATTTTGAAAACGTTTGGCAATTTTTATGTTGGGGATTTTAGAGCTGACGGTGCTGAATTAAGGAAAAAAGGAATTAATAGAATAGGGAATGTTTTTGTCCCAAATAATAGATACATTGAATTTGAAAGGATGATGCATCCATTCTTAAAGGATTTGCTTGACGAGCAAAGAAGCACAGGCCATATTCATACTCCTTCTGAATTTATTCATAAATTAGGACTTAAAGTTCAGGATGAAAAATCAATTTATTACTGGGCTTCAAGAAATAATATTCCAACATTCTGCCCAGCCTTAACAGATGGATCTATAGGTGATATGATCTACTTCTTTAGAGAAAGTGATAAGAAAAATGCTGACTTCAGAATTGACATAGCTGCAGACATGAATAAACTTGTTAATATAGTTTTAGATGCAAAGAAAACAGGTGTAATAGTTCTAGGTGGTGGGATAATAAAACACCATATAATGAATGCAAATTTATATAGAAACGGAGCTGATTACACTATTTATATAAATACAGAAATTGAAGAGGGCGGGTCAGACAGTGGTGCAAGACCTGATGAAGCCGTGTCTTGGGGAAAAATAAAGTCAGGCACAAAAAGTGTTAAGGTATTCTGCGATGCAACAATTGCATTTCCGTTGCTTGTAGCTGGTGCATTCACAAAATAAGAAACATATAAAATAATAGAAACATAAAATACATAAAAACTAAACTTTTTAAACTGAAGCTTATAAACTAGATTATGGCAGATAAGAAGGAAAAATCAATATTGCCTAAAGTAAACTTTATGGGACTGGATGTCACTTATGAAGAAGCAAGAGCAGTGATACTTCCTGCACCTTTCGCTTCAACATCTATTTCTGAACAAACACTTCTTGGACCTTCAGAGATCCTTGAAAACTGGAACATGGAGGATTATGACCTTCAGCTAAATTATTCTCCCTGTGCAGCAAGAATCTATCCTCTTCCTGAAAGAATTTATTCAGGAGATGCAGGATTGAATTCTATATATATGAACACAAAAAAGATGATCCAGGATGGAAAGTTTCCAGTAGTACTTGGAGGGGATCAGGCTGTTTCTCTAGCTACAATAAAAGCTGCAAGTGAAGAAATGAAGAAAAAAGGCGAAGAATTCAGTGTTCTAATCATTGATGCCCATACTGATATGAAAGATGAATTTGAAGGAAATAAAAATTCTAATCTTTCTGTCACAAAGAGGCTTGTTGAGAATAAAATAAAAGTAAGTTTGTTGGGAACCAGGAGCATAGGAAGCGAAGAAATTGATGAAGCTGAAAAGCTTGATGCGTATTGCAGAATAAGCAACCAGAAGGAGCTCAAGTTTTTTCTAAAG
>JAVZCX010000066.1:0-2861 GCA_038874185.1 Candidatus Micrarchaeia archaeon | reverse complement strand
TGGGTTAAGGAAGGGGATTATGTTATAGTAGAGCCATGGGCAATTGAAAGCGATAAGAAAGGAGACATAATCTGGAGATATACAAAGATTCAAGCAGATTGGCTTAGAAGGCATGGATTTTTGAAGGATCTTGAATAATTTCATATCTTTTTATTTCTCGTTTATTCTCGTTTATTTGATTTGGGATGGTTATGCCTCTTGATGAGTTCGAATTTTTAGACAAGGCAATAAAAGCAAGGAAAGAAAGGAAAAAGATTGAGAGCGAAGTTTTTGATCCAAAAGTTTTAGACGTCTTAATTCATCTTTTGAATAATAAGTATATAGAAAGCATAGACTTTCCAATTTCAAAAGGAAAGGAAGCATATGTTTTCAGGGCAACTAAAGGAAGCAAACTCCTGAATCAAGATTTAAAGAAGAAAAAGTCTAAGTTTGCTGCTTTAAAGATATATATGATAGAAACATCTGATTTTAAACACATGCAGAATTACATAAGAGGAGATCCAAGATTTAGAAAGGTACCGCATTCCAAGAAAGAGATAGTCTATGAATGGACTAAAAAGGAATTTAGGAATCTAAGACTTTGCTATGAAGAGGGAATAAGTGTTCCAGAGCCATATTACTTTAGGAATAATGTTCTTTTAATGGAGTTTATAGGAGATGAAAACGGCACTCCAGCTCCTTTGCTTAAAAAAATCGGACCACCAGAGCCAAAGAAAAATTTCAACCAAATAATAAAGGAAATAAAGAAGCTTTATTCAATTGGACTTGTGCACAGCGATTTAAGCGAATACAACATTCTTGTAACTACAGATTCCGAAGGAAAAAAAAGTAAGTTACATATAATAGATGTGGGACAAACTGTTCTATTAGATCATCCAATGGCGAATGAATTTTTCGAAAGAGACATTAGAAATCTAGTAAGGTATTTCTCAGAATTTGGTGTTAAGGCAGATGCAGATAAAATAATAAAAGAGATAAAAGAAACAAAAAGATAATTTAGTTACTCATTTCTTTATTTTTTAAGCTTCATTATTGCCTCTGCAACATCACCATTGCTCTCTTCTAACGCCTTCCTTGCGGTTTCTTCATCTACTCCCGCTTGTTTAGATACTAATTCTATATCTTCTTTTGACACCATCATTTCTTCTTTTATTTCTTCAGCACTTATCTGGAAAGAGACCTCTCCTTTCGCATTTATCTTTATTATTTTTGGATCATTAAGAATTATCTTTTTGTCATCCTGTTCAATTATAACTCGATTTGCAGATATCTCTTCCGTATCAATTCCCATCTGTTTCATCATTCTTTGAAGTTGTCTCGGATCTATTTGCATACAATCACTTGCTTATAAATTATTTATGAAGGTTAAAAAACTTTTACTCTTATTTATATAATATCAATTTCTTTTTATCGCCAGGTTGGCAGAGCGGCGATGCACCCGCCTGCAGAGCGGGAAAGGGGGGTTCAACTCCCTCACCTGGCTTTTTCTTCTTGTCAGTTACTCAATTTATTCTATAGGTTTAGTTATGGAAAAAGAAATGAATTCTGTTTCAAAGAAAATAAAAGCTAGAATAATAGTTTCTGGTTCTGTTCAAGGCGTAGGATACCGATTTAGGACAGCAAGGCAAGCTCGGAAATTAGGAATAAGAGGTTTTGTAAGAAATCTAGATAATAATGATGTTGAGATTTTTTGCGAAGCGGATTCAAAGGAGCAGCTTGATGAATTTATAAGACAGATTTCTTTGAATGAATTTTTAATAGTAGTCGAAGAAGTTAAGGTCTTCTTTCCTTCAGATAAAAATTATATTGATTATAAGTTAAAAGAAGATCTATTCTACATCGAATACTAAGTTTAGCTATGCATGCAACCAAAAAGTTTTTATACAGGTATTGTTTTTTATTAGTGTCATTTAGGTTTTAATGGTGGTAAGATGGAAAACTTCAAGAGGGTAAATAAAGAGAGATCTGAAAAAGAAATTGAATCATTTAAAGACATGAAAAAAGATGACATCTATAAAATAGAGGATTATGATGAAAAAAGAGATCAAAAGCTGTGGGACTTTTATTATGCAATTGTAGACAATGATATAAAAGCAATAAAGGAATTTTTAAAGGAAGGTTTTAGTCCAAATGAAGAGCTCCCATTTCCATCAGAAAATACAGTATTCTTTGAGTCTCTTCCTGATGTATCTTTAGAGGCGCTTGAAATTCTTTACAACCACGGGGCACAAGTTGTAGAGTACGACTCTGATGGAAAGGTCTTTTATACAGCTTTTCAAGAATTAATAGCTTTGGACAGGCCTGAAATAATTGAAAAATTGATTGATTTAGGTGCAGATTGGAAGGTTAAGAATTTGGGTTGTTCAATGTTATATTATGCATCTAGCTCTGCAAGTTCTCTAAAGGTATTTCTTGAAAAAACAGATCTCGATGTAAACGAAGAAGCAGAAGATGGCACTACCCCTATTTTCATGGCAGCTATCCATCATGATAGAGATGCGATCAAGATGCTATTAGAGTACGGCGCTTTAATAAACAAAGAAGATAAAAATGGATTCACTGCTTTGCACCATATCTTCAAATCTGATTATTTAAGAGATGAAAACAAAAGAATAGAAGCAATCAGATCACTTCTTGAACATGGTGCAGATCCAAATATAAAATCAAATGAAGGCAAGACACCTCTTGATTACGCCATAGAAAAAAGATTTTTAGAAGAAGCAGAAGTTTTGCGAAATGCAGGTGCAAAATTAGGAAAAGAAATCTAATTTTTCTATTATCTTTTTATATCTTTTTGCTCATTTTTTATTTGTGATCTTATGCTGGTTTATAACACATTATCAAGAAAGCTTGAGCATTTC
>JAVZCX010000065.1:0-2995 GCA_038874185.1 Candidatus Micrarchaeia archaeon | reverse complement strand
AGCTTGCAGTTATTGGTGAACTTTCATCCAGTATTGCTCATGAAATTAGAAACCCTCTTGCATCTTTAAAAAGTTCTATTGAATTATTAAAAGATGAGAGTATTCCTTTAGAGAATCGTAGAAGACTAATGGATATTGCAATAGATGAAATGGAAAGGTTAAATAAGTTTATAACAGATTTTCTTGCATATTCAAGACCATCTCCTTGTGAATTTACAGTATTTGATTTGAATATTCTTATTGATGATATAGTAGAACTACTTAAAAAAATGGTAGAGGAAAAAGATATTAAGATTATTAAAAATTATAATGGAAAAGTATTGATAAAGGCTGATCCACAAAAAATGAAACAAGTTTTATGGAATCTCGGAATAAATGCAATAGAATCAATGGAAGGAAAAGGCGGTGTACTCACTATTTCAACAACGGAACAAAGTAATAATATTAGAGTTATTGTGAAGGATACCGGCATTGGAATAAAAGATGAAGATAAACAAAAGATATTTTATCCCTTTTATACAACAAAACAAAATGGTACTGGATTGGGCCTTGCTATAGCTTATAGGATTATAGAAGAGCATAGCGGCTCTTTATTTGTTAATAGTGAATATGGATTTGGAACTACTTTTGAGATTATACTAAAAAAGGAAAATGAAAGAGCTGAGAGATAAGATTTTAGTTGTAGAAGACGAAAAGAGCATGAGGGCTATACTTCAGATGTTTTTTGAAAATGAGGGGTTTAATGTTTCTACAGCTTCGGATGGAATTGAGGCACTCTCTATGATTGAGGAAGACATTTTTGATGTAATTGTAACCGATATCAAAATGCCAAAGTTAGATGGAATGGAGCTGCTTAAGAAAGTAAAAGAGATTTCGCCAGCTACTATGGTGATAATGATTACAGCTTTTGGGACAAAAGAGTCCGCTATAGAAGCGATGAAGATAGGTGCGTATGACTACATTAACAAGCCTTTTAATATGGATGAGCTAAGGATTATTGTGAAAAGGGCATTAGAAAAAAAGAAACTTACTGAAGAAGTTTCTTTATTAAGACAGAAGATTGAGACAACTTATGCACTTGAAAACATTATTGGACAAAGTCCTAAGATGCAAGAGCTTTTTAAAATAATTCCAAAAATAGCGCAAAGTAGCTCGCATGTTTTGATTTCAGGTGAAAGTGGTTCTGGAAAAGAACTATTTGCAAGAGCATTACATAACTTGAGTCAGAGAAAAGATAAAAATTTTGTTACTATAAATTGCTCTGCTTTTCCAGAAGGATTGCTCGAATCTGAATTATTTGGGCATATGAAAGGTGCATTTACAGGTGCTTTATATAATAAGCAAGGACTGTTTGAAATTGCAGATGGAGGAACATTATTTCTTGATGAAATAGGAGAAATGCCTTTAAATCTACAAGTAAAGTTATTGAGGGTTATAGAAAATGGAACTTTTAGGAGAGTAGGTGGCACAAATGACATCAAAGTAGATATAAGGATTATCTCAGCAACAAATAAAGATTTGAAAGAAGAAGCTGAGGCTGGAAGATTCAGAGAAGATCTTTATTACAGGTTAAATGTTATCCCTCTAAAAATACCCCCTTTAAGAGAAAGAAAAGAAGATATACCTTTACTTATTGATTATTTTTTAAAGAAAATTTGTAATTCTGAAAAGAGATTTACAAATGGAGCGATAAGGCTTCTTATGGAGTATCCATGGAAGGGAAATGTTAGGGAGCTTGAAAATGTTATTGAGAGAGTTGTTCTTCTAACTGATAAGATTGATATTACACCAGAAGATTTACCTATAGAAATAAGGAGTTATAGAGAGAACCAAGGTATGCTAGAGGAAGGTTTACCACAGCTTGATGATAAGGGTGTTGATATGGAAAAGATTATTGAGAATCTTGAGAGGAGTTATTTATTGCAAGCACTTGATAAGGCAAAGGGTGTTAAAACAGAAGCTGCTAAATTGCTTAATCTTTCATTTCGTTCTTTTAGACATAGATTACATAAATATGGGATTAAATGAACAATGTCTATTTTTGGATTGAACTACAATCAATACATTTTGGATCTCTAAACCCTTTGTATTGTTTAAAGCTCATATCATAGCCTGACCAAACAAGTAAAACATTCTTTAATAATTTCCCAATCCCTGTTAAGTATTTTATAGTCTCTGCTGCCTGTATTGCACCTATTATCCCTGGAGTTACTCCTAATACTGGAAATGTTTCTTCAGGTGGTGCTTCTGGAAATAAGCATCTTAAACAAGGTGTTTCTGGTGGTTTTATAAATGATACCCTTCCTTCAAATCCCCAAATACTTCCATGGACAAGGGGTAAATTTTTCTTTATTGCATACTTATTGAGTATATAACGAGTAGCAAAGTTATCCATACAATCAATAATAATTTCAGAATCATCAATGATATCTTCTATATTATCTTCAGTTATTTTGTAAGGTATTGCTTCAATATTAATATTAGGATTAAGTTCTTCGAGTGTCATTTTAGCTGATATGGCCTTATTAATTCCGAATCGTTTATGATTGTGAAGAATTTGCCTGTTTAGGTTAGTTATATCAGGAGTATCATAATCACAGATTCTGATATTCCCAACTCCTGCAACTGCAAGGTATATTGCAACTGGTGAACCAAGTCCTCCAGCGCCTGCTATGAAAACTTTGGAATTTTTCAATTTTTTTTGTGTCACAATTCCCCAACCATCCATCATTATCTGTCTTGCATACCTCTGCAATTCTTCGTTTGTGAGTTCCATTTTCTCCTCTCATCAAGAATCAAATTATTCTATGTTTATTTGTATAAACATTTGCTCTACTATCTCTAAAAAATCCGATCAATGTTATACCTGTTTTTTCAGCGATTTCAATTGCAAGTGAAGTTGGTGCAGATATACTTACAATTAATGGTATTGACCATTTTGCACATTTATATAAAATTTCAGAAGAAAGGCGGCAACTTACAAAGATCATTTTAT
>JAVZCX010000064.1:0-3048 GCA_038874185.1 Candidatus Micrarchaeia archaeon | reverse complement strand
TTTCCTTCTTTTATTCTGGAAATTACTCTTTTTCTTGTCTCTTCGACTGACTTTATCAACTCGTCAACATTTCCGACAAGAGATGTTGGTAGATCTAGTATTTTTCTCTGCCACTCTATATTTCTTAGTGTCCTTATATGGATGTCAAAAAGCATGTTTTCTATCTTTTCTCTTTCGCTAGGAAGCAAATAAGTTAATTTGTCCATTGACTTTCTGATCTCTTCTATTCTGTCAAATTCAGTGCTTAAACTTACGAATTTTTCAAGCTCTTTTTTCCTATTAAAATTTGGAAACTTATTTTTCATTTTCATTTTTCCACCTAATTAATTCATTTTAATCTCTGCTAAAATATTGCTTGAGATGCTAATAAAAGAAGCACGTTTAACGTATTTATATTTTTCTATTTTTTTGAGAATGATGTTCATTGGAAATCAGTCATATTCCAAATCGAATCACTATATCTGGATTGTTTCCCCTATGTCTGGAGCTATTGCGTCATAGCCATTTTCTTTCAGCTCAGAAGCAAATCCTTCGCAATCATCTCCATGCACGCATATTATTTTTTCAGGCTCAATCGTCTCTATGAATTTAAATAATTCATTTCTGCCAGCATGTGCACTTAATGGCTCGTAGAAAACCTTTAGATTTATCGGCACTTCTTTCGTCTTTCCTTCTTCTCTTCTTGGTTTTATCTTTGCCATCTGCTTATTCTGAAGCAGCCATCCTCCTGTTCCTTCAACACAGTAGCCAGTGAATATTACAGAGGAATCTATGTCTTCTCTTTTTTTCATCTCATTCAAAGCAAGCAAATAGCTTATTGCAGGACCGCCTTCAAGCATGCCAGATGTTGCTATTATTATCGATGGTTCCTTAAGCACTTCATTTTTGTTTTTTCCTACCGGTTTTAGATTTTCAAGAGCATTCTTTAATTTACCTGGATTTTTGACATATCTCGGATAGCTCATAGTTATCTCAGATGCTGTTTTTCCCATTCCATCTATGAATATAGGGGCGTTTATCTGATAATCAGCCAGTACCATTGCAAGCTCCTGAGTTCTTCCAACTGCAAAAGTCGGGAACAGAACATTACCTCCATCATGCAATGTCTTTTTAACTATGTTTATTATCTTTCTTTCAGTTTCTCTTCTTGGAGGATGGTATCTTTTTGCATAAGTGCTTTCTATAATAAGAGCATTGAACCTTCCTTCTGGAATGGTTGCTCCTGAAAGAAGCCTTGTTTCATCTAGTTTGAAGTCGCTTGTGTAGAATAATCTTTTTCTTTCAGTCTTTATCTCCATCATTGCGCTTCCTGGGATGTGGCCTGCTTCATAGTAAGTGAATTTAACACTGCCGATTGAATGTTCCATTCCGTATGGCACTCCAACTGTTTTGTTAAATGTGCCATCTATATCATTTCTTTCATACGGAAGCTGTGGGTCTATCTTCTTAGCATCCTTTATCAGAAGGTCTGCCAATCCTTGGGTAGGAATTGTCATGAAAAATGGAGTATTGTATCTTCTATAAAGTTCAGGAGAGAATCCAGAATGGTCAAGATGCGCATGTCCTATCAATGCAGCATCAACCTTGACATTCATGCCAAGCTTTGGAAGTCCTGTAACTTCCATGTCCTGGTCCTTAACCTTTATTCCTGCATCCAATGCGATCTTCTTTCCTTCTGTCTCTACAAGCATCATCGATCTTCCAACTTCTCTTCCAGCTCCAAGAACATGTATTTTCAATTACTCACTTCCATTTTAATCTATAAACATATTGTTACTATACAATAATAGCATATTCCATTAAATAGAATTTAAGAGTAGATTTTTTAAATCATTAGATACAAGTTTTATTAGACAAATAATCTGAAATGAGAGTGGATAGATATGGAAATGCCGAAAGATTTGACAATACTTGATTTGGTTGTGCTTGAGAAAATTGAGAAAGATTCTCTTATGGAGAGCTTCAGCGGTAAGCTCTACTCCTCTTTCTTTGATACTGCTTCCATTCTAGGAACTTTACAGGTAAAGCAGCTTGTTTCGATATCCTCTGCAATAGGAAGAAGCATAGTCAATAGAAGCGAGCTTGGAGAAAAGGTTCTTATGTATGCAGAGGAAAAGGCAACTGAACCTTTGGATGGATTGGATCATGTGATATTGAAATCAATAGCATCAGGAAATAAGGTTTTTGAGAATGTGAAAAACGATTTAAACATAAGGAGCGATGATCTTGCAATCCATCTTTATAAAGTAATAAAGCAAGGATATGCAGATTATGAAATAAGAGCTGGTAAATTAACTCTAAATATAACAGAAAAGGGATTCAAACTTACTGGATATGTTCCAAAGAAGCAGCCACTTCAAGCTGAAGAGAAGCAGGCTGCTCAACAGGTAAGGCAGGTAGAAGTAAAGCCAACAAAGCAGCTTGATATAAAGTCTGTTCTCTCCTCTGCAGATGCAACACCTGTCGGCAGTGAAGAAGGAAGGAAGTTAGGTGCGATAGACAAATTCTTAGGCAAGCTTACTTTCTTCATAGGCAAATATGCTCCATTCATAATAATTGTAATTTTGATAATAGTGCTTGCTGTACTATACTTGGGTGGATACATTTCTATATAAGTCGCATTATTGGATTTAATTAGTGTGAAAGATGATTATGAAACAATTTGATCTATTGTCAAAATATAGAATCCCTTTGGTGGAATATGCAATAGCAAAAAGTCCAGAAGAGGCACAAAGAATAGCTGACAGCATAGGCTATCCTGTTGCAATGAAGATAGCTTCTTCCCAGCCTTTGCACAAAACAGAGATAGGAGGAGTTAGGCTGAACATACCTCCAGACGCTGTGCAACAAACTTTTACAGATATCTTAAGAAGTTCTGTTTCTGCAGGAATTGAGTTTGAAGGAGTGATTGTTCAGCAGATGGCGGCACCCGGTATAGAAATGATAATAGGATTGAAGCAGGATCTTACTTTCGGTCCAGTTATATTAGTTGGTGCAGGAGGAATATATGCAGAGATAATGAAGGACATATCTATAAGGGTGTGCCCT
>JAVZCX010000063.1:0-3112 GCA_038874185.1 Candidatus Micrarchaeia archaeon | reverse complement strand
TGGCTACTACGCTCATCCTTTGTCGCTCATAATCAAACGGTACAACCTCTTCAATCTTGTATTTTTCAACTGACTTTTTGACTTCTGAATTGAAGTTAAGGTGTTGATTTAATGCAACATCGATCGAGCTTCCCTTTATTGAATGATCTTTCTTAATTACAGAAGTGCACGCTGCTGAAAGAACAAGGGGTAATTTTGTTTCATTTCCCTCGTAGTCAAAGGAATCCAAAACCCTTAACCTATTCTCGGTAAGCGTTCCAGTCTTATCACAGCAAAGTATGTCAACATTTCCAAGATCCTCCGTAGCTGAAAGACGTTTTACAATCACTCCTTTTGATACAAGCTTCATTGCCCCCCTTGAAAGTATAGAAGTCATAATCATTGGCAATGGTTCAGGAATAAGACCTACTGCAAGTGCAACAGCAAAAATAAGTGAAACAATAATGTCGTGACCTACAAATATATTAAGGATAAGAATTAATGCGCATGCAAATAGTATTATATTCAGAAGATATTGACTGAAATCCTTCATATTCTTTTCAAATTCGCTTTCATCCTTTATCTCTTCCATTATACCTATGGTCTTGCCTATGAAGGTTTCCTTTCCGGTTGCAATCACAATTCCTTTTCCTTTTCCTTCTTTTACAATAGAGCCTGCAAATGCGATGTTGTGCATCTCTTGAGGAAGAGGGTTATGTTTCCTTATTTCTTTTACTGTTTTCTTTATCGGATAGTATTCTCCAGTAATAACTGATTCATCTATAGCAAGATTATATTCCTCTATTATTCTTATATCTGCGGGAATCCTGTCTCCGACAGTGAAAATGACTATGTCGCCAGGAACAAGTTCCCTTGAATCGATCTCTATTACATTTCCATTTCTTATAACATGGCAATAGAATGAGATCATTTTCTTCAGTTTCTCAATTGCACTATGCGACCTGTATTCTTGTACCACATTAATGATTACGGAAAGCAGAACTATTGCAAAGATTATAACCGCTGATTGTATGTCGTTTATAAAATATGTGACCAAGCCTGCAAGGATAAGTGCAATTGTAATTGGATTGAAGAGATTTCTTAAAACCAATTTAATAAGAAAGTGGTGCTCCTTTACCAACACTTCGTTCTTTCCGAATTTAATAAGTCGATCTCTTGATTCAGAATCAGAGAGTCCATTTATTGAGGAATTGAAATGTTTGATTACATTTTCGCTTTCAATTTTCCAGAAAGGAAGAGAATACTGATAAGATTGCTCGCTTTTTTCCAATCCTGCGTTTTCATTCTTTAATTTTCCTGTCAATAAACACACCTTGAAACAACTTACCTTTATGAATTTTGGTTTTCTTTCGTTTGGATCTCATTTTCTTGAATAGAACCCATTGTGACGTTTGTATCTATTCTGCTAGTTTCACTAGATGAAGTTGGATTCTCTTTTTCGAAAGATTGGGCACTAGAAATAGAGTTCTCTAATTTTGAAAGCTCCATCAGCCTTCTTCTCACCGTCTCTTTTGAACATTGAAGCTGCTCTGCTATTTCGGCAAGAGACTTCCCCTCATTCCTTAGCTTCATAATCGCATCATTGTTGATTTCTACTTTCGGTCTACCAAGATTCTTGCCCTCATTTTTCGCTCTTTGCAATCCTGCCTTTGTCCTTTCGCTTATCTTTTTGGCTTCCTGTTTTGCTATCCAAGCGAAAATTGGAAGAAGAAGTTCTCCCATTTCTGTTGTCGTGTCAAGAAAGCTTTCCTGATATGAAACGAATTTCACTCCCCACTCATTTAGGTCACTGATATAATGAATGTCTTTTAGGCCTGCTCTGCTGAACCTGTCATAAGACCATACCAACAAGACGTCAAACCTTCTCTTTCTTGCATCTTCCATCATCTCTTCGAATACAGGCCTCTTTTTCTTTCCAGTTCCTGTGATGTATTCCGTGTATTCCTTATAAATCTCATATCCCTTGGCTTTGCAGTAGTCTCTAAGCTGGATAAGCTGGTTCTCAACATCCTGCCCCTTGTCATCAGTAGAAACTCTTGCATATATGGCCGCTCTCATAAATAAACATTAAATAAAAAGAAATTAAAAGCTATTGAATAAAGGGAACAGAAAAGAATATAAATAAGAAATGTTTCACTATTTTTATGGGAAACCTCATTATTTCTATCGATAGGCCTAAGCCAATAGTAGATATTAATTCTGAAAGCATACGCATCTATCAAAGAGCAATCCATTCAATAATTCCACTTCTTGAAGAATTTGCAATCGAGCCATTTGAATCAGCTTTAAAACGAATGAACGGATATAGCGACACGAATCCGCCAGAAAAGGAAATGAAAAAAACAATAAAGATAGATGGAATAAAATTCAATGTTTTGTCTGCCCCAACTACAAAAAGGCCACAGTATGCACTGGCATATGAGCACATTGTTGAATATACAAAACATCTTATTAATGAGCACAAAAGAATAGGAAGAATAAAGGACCTTACGCTCATAGATGGAATTCCTTTTGTATCTCTTGATTTGATGATAGAAAAAATAAAATCAACTATTGAATCTGTCAAGATAGGAAAGGAAGGAGTAACGCAGAAAATAGAATACGATGAAAATGATTTTGCTGAAGAAGTTTTAAAGACACCAAGCTTTGCGTTGGATATCAGCAGAACTAACGATCCAAGTATAAGCGGAAGTGCAAGAATATATCTAATGGCAAAATCTATTAAACAGGATTATGAGGAAATCAAAACTAGATTTGAATCAATGGTCAAGGACAGGACAGGGTTTACAAAGAATAATATACCTGATGAAAGGACTGATGTAATAATGACAGATGTGCCTGGATATGCCATACTTGTGAAAGTTATACCTACAATGAACATAAGCTTTGCAAAAATTATGGGAAGCCTGATACATGAGACTCCAACTGGAAAGATTACAGAAAAAACAGGTGTGCTTATAAAAGCTAAAAGTGATGTAATAGAACCAAAGGTTGAAGGGATAATTGTCAAAAAAGGAGACAAAAAGTATGTTTCGCTTGAAGGATTCTCTTCTCTTTTAGAAGATTTAAAGGAAGAAAATAAGGAAAAAACAGTAAGATTTGAAATAACCAC
>JAVZCX010000062.1:0-3130 GCA_038874185.1 Candidatus Micrarchaeia archaeon | reverse complement strand
AATCGTTCCTTAGAGTGGAATTTTGTATCATATTGCATGCAGAATCCCCGAATTTAGCTGCTGCATTTCTAAAGCATAAGTCTTTTTCGCTTCCATTCAATTTATTGCAATAGCTATAGTTGTATTCGGAAAGCTTTGATATGCACTCAACATAATATTTCTGATCAAACTCTTCATTTAAGAGAATCTCGCAATCCTCTATATTATTGTTGTTATAAGCTCTTTCAATTATGCATTTTTCCTTTCCAACAAGCAGATCTTCACATTTTTTCGGAATGGTCTGGTTTGTCTCGTTTCCAGGCAAAGTCTGATTCGTCTGGTTCAAATTTGTTTCATTCTTCTTTATAATCGGTCCAGTTTCAACATTCTTTTCTATGCATCCATACAGGAAAATCAGTGAAAGCAAAGCAACAAGAAGCATGAATATTCCAATTCTCATCTTTTTATCAATTGTTTCCCCTTCCATCTTTCTCCCTCTCAATATGATTTTTAGCATTAAATTATCTAGACAATTTTCATTTAATTTTATTTTTACTTCTATTTTTATTTCATTCTACTTTACATTTTATTTCATTCCCTCATAGCATTCTTCCCATCCTTCTTCTTCTGCCTGCCTCTTGAATTTGATTCCTATCAATTTATATGCAAGTTGTGCACATATGATGGATGGCATTTTGAACCCGTTTATTGGTGCATGTTCAGTTATGTCAATCCCCACTATGTTTCTTTTTTCTCCTAATTTTATCAATGGACTTACAACTTCATCCCAACTTAGTCCCCAAGGCTCGGGCATTAATGTCGCAGGCATTAAGGAAGGATCAAATGCATCCACATCTATGCTTATGTAAATATTATCTTCAATACCCTTTAGAAAATCATTGAGCTCCTTCTGGTTGCTTATTCTGCAATAAGCATCAAGCTTTTCAGCTTCGTCAATTTCTTCGCTTCCTATGCTCCTGGTTCCCAACAAACTTACTTTTATTTTATTCTCAACAAGCCTCTTTGTGACAGAAAGATTAGAATTTTTATTTCCTTCAAATTCATCTTTCATATCTGTATGGGCATCAATTATTAGAACACTGAATTCTTCGCCTTTTTTCTTCATTTCTTCACTTGCAGCTTTTACTGTAGCTAGAGAAATAGCTTGATCCCCTCCAAGTACTACTGGAAACTTTCCATCTTGAATTATCTTTTTAGTGTTCATATATATGGAATTCAAGCCTGCATCTCCCGAATAGATTCTTTCAGGAAGAGGATAGATTCTTGCTGCACATGGAGAATAATTCAGCTGAAGGTCATAATCCTCCATATTCCAGTTTTCAAGGATCTCTGAAGGTCCAAGAAGTGTTTGTTCAGAAATAGATGTTGAAGCGAAAGGTGCAGGAAGTATCACTGCTCTTGCTTCTTCATAAGTGACATCAAGCCCCATAAAGTTTACTTTAGGCAATATTGATTTTTCCTTCTTATCTGCCATAATTTAGTTTGTATAGTTTAATTTAAAAAGTTTAGTTTATTCAGATGCTTATCTTTCCTATATTTTTTCTTTGAATGCACCAGCTACAAGCAACGGAAATGCAATAGTTGCATCGCAGAATATCTTTACAGTTGTATCTTTTGACTCTTTGCCCTTGATCTTGCCCCATGAAACTGCTTCATCTGGATTTGCTCCGCTGTCAGAGCCACCTTCCTCTGTTTCTGTTGAGATATAAATTGCATAATCGGAGCCCCCCCTAAACAAGTTTGCATTGCAGGTATGGTGTTTAATGAAATTCCCCCCTAAGATTATCATTCCGGTCTTCTTTGCATCGAGTGCTATGTTTACTATTTTTACCATATCATCTGCTATGTCTAATTTGAAATCTGCGTTTCTTTTATCACTTTCTTTGAAGAAGTAAATAATGTCTCCTATTGAACCGTCTGTCAATGCGGGACAGAATACAGGTATATTATTTTTTGTAGCCCAATAGTAAATTGAATTTTCATCACTAACTTCAGCTCCAAGTCTGTGTATAAATTCAGATGCAGTGAAAATATGGCCAGTTTTCCTCTGCTCCTCTAATAGTTTCGCAAGAAATGGGTGCATCAATTTTTCAAACATTGCATATCTGTCATTAGGCACGAACACATTTCCAATCCGATTGATTCCTTTTGCTCTCAGTTCTTTTCCCGGTGCTCTAAAGTCTCCCACTATGAACGGCTTCATTGTTTTGATTATGTCTTCTTCTACCCCACCTGCGGTCGTAACCAAAACATCAACCATCTTGTTCCTAACGAGGTATGCTATTATCTCTCTCAATCCAGAGCTTACCATATTAGAGTTATAAGCAAGGAAAATAACCGCCTTTTCTTTCCTCATTTTCTTTGCTATTTCTATAGCTTTCCCTAGATTCGTAGCTTGCATCCCAGTAACTTTGTAAGATTTCAAAAGATCATTAAAATTGAATTCTTTGTTAAAATCGTATCCTTTTACCGCTTCTCCTTCAGGTTCTATTGATTTAGTTCCAAAATCAATTTCAAATGCTTCTTTTACTTTTTTTTCATCTACCATACATTTCACCTAAAACTATAGCTTAGATTTTAAAAATAGTTTTATATTCTTTTATATCTTATTCGCATGTTTTAAGCAAATTAATCTATTATATTTATGTTGCATTATCTAATTTAAATCTTGCTGTTCTAATATATTTATGGAACTTCCAGAATCAAAACTTATAAAATCAGAAATTATTCTGCGAGATATGGATTTGAATGACGAAGTAAAGATGACAAGAAAATCTCTAGTAAGATGGCTAGCGTTATCTTTAGGAATAATATCAAAAAATGAGTCAAGGCAATCAGTTCTCAATGTTCTTGAGGCGCTTCTTTATTATCATCTTAAAGAGAAGAAGGAACCAAACTATCAAGATTTAATTGAATATTTTTCAAAAAGCAATATTCAAATGAATGAAAAAACAATAAGATATCACTTAACACAGCTTAGAAAGATGGGAATACTTGAAGACAATAGAGGTACATATCGTTTTTCAGGATTTCAATATGATGATCTTTCTTCAGCTCTAGAAACAACATATCAAAAAAGAGCATACATGGCATTCTTTAACATAAAGCAATCATTAGATATTCTTCAAAA
>JAVZCX010000061.1:0-3197 GCA_038874185.1 Candidatus Micrarchaeia archaeon | reverse complement strand
GAGAAGCAAAAGCATAGCTGCTGTGAGCAGCATTATGAATATTACACGTTTATCTTTTAACCAGGCGAGCGAGATTTTCATATTTGCCCTCCAAATACCAAAGTATCAAAACTGAATTGAGGCACCAGGTAGCAATGAGATCTCCTATTAGACCTGCAACTGCTACGGAACCTATCTGGTAGTAAGTTGGAATGTGGGTGTACATTCCTAAGAACATCAATATTGCAAATGCCACTATAACTGTGGTAGTCATTGCAAAACCTGTTCTGAATGCATCATATGCTCTTTCTCTCGGAGTTCCTTCTCTTCTTTTAACTGTTTTAATTGTAAGCATCATGTCAGTATCTAGTGAAAGAGCTGACAATGTCATTAGTGTAACGAAAGAAGCAAGGGTTAGCGGAATTCCGAAAAATGCCATGGCTCCTAAAGCCATGATAATATCAGATGTTGCTCCTACAATAACTGCGAAGGATGGAATGAACGTTCTGAATATTAGAAATACCACCACAATCGCCAAGAGAGCAGAGATCAATGCTATGTTAAGCACCTTGCTTACGAAAAGTCTGCTTAATGCAGGACTCACTTCCTCTAATTTCATATCTGAATTACTAATAGAAGAAGATAAAGCAGAAATTAATCTGTCCTTGTAAACAACCTTTGCCTCTGAAAAGACTGCGTTGGCTGATTTCATTATTTTAGATATTTCATCTGAACTTTCCTGCTGCGTAACAGCTTTCCTACCCATTAATTCCTCTGAGAGTGAAAATATTTGAGATTGCAGTTCTTTTGCCTTAATTGATAAAGAGCTTAGCTTTGCTTCATCTTCTGCTATCTTGGATGAAAGATCTTTTCCTGTTGCTTGTTGTTCAGATCTTAATCTCGCAAGCTCGCTCTCGATCGTGCTTGAATCCTTAAGAAGAGATTCCATCTCGATAAGCTTGTCATCTATTTCTGTTATTCTCCTGTCTGTAGCTATCTCGATCTCAACGATATTTCCATTTGGTGTCTGGTATAATCTTACTTCTGCGTCATAAATATTGTTCTGTGAGAGAATTTCCTTTATCTGTTGATTGTTTATCTGTTCTTGTGTTTGAATTGTTATCAACATTCCTCCCTTAAGATCTATTCCATATCTTAAATTAGGTATTAAAAATAAACTTACTATTATAAGCGCAAGAGGAAATATGATAAGCAAACTGTAATTTCCTTCGTATATATTAGGAAGTTTCAATTAAACACCTTCTATTTAAAATTTATACAAACATTTCATCATTTCAAGAGAATCAGAACCTGATTCACTTAATGAAGAGAATTAATTACAAGTAATATATATTTGTATAAAAATATTTAAAAGATATGTTTATTTCACATGATATGTTTATTCCATATATTTTAAGAATCACCAGAAATAAAGTTCCTTTAGGTTTATATTTTTTTATATCTGATTTAAAGCATGCAGATAATGCCTAGAGAGTATCAAGAAAAAATAGCAAAAAGTGCAATTGAAAAAAAGAATACACTTATTGTACTGCCTACTGGTACTGGAAAAACAGTGATCGGAGCACTTATAATTGAACATTTTCTTAAAAAAGGAGAGAAATGCTTATTTCTAGCTCCGACCAAACCACTTGTCAATCAGCATGAAAAGAAGCTGAAGGAATTTTTCTATGATTCTAAATACAAGATTGCACAAATTACAGGGCAGAGCAACAAGAAAGAAAGACTACATATCTATCAAGAAAATGATGTAATTGTAGCAACGCCACAGACAATTAAGAATGATATAGAAAAAACAACTAATGAAAACCAGCCGGGAGGAATACTATCCCAGTTCTCCTGCTTGATAATAGATGAATGCCACAGGGCCGTTGGTAATTATGCATATACATTTGTTGCGAATGCCTTTTTTGAGCAGGAAAGGATTGAAAAAGAATCTTTAAGCAGGATTGAAAAGACAATAATCGGATTGACAGCTTCACCCGGGGGAAAGCAAGAAAGGATAAAGGAAATAATAGAAGCATTACGAATAGAAAATGTAGAAATAAGGACAGAGGCAGATAAGGACTTACAGAAATATATACCTAAAACAGAGATTAAATGGATGGAAGTTGAACTTCCTCAGGAAATAAAGGATGCTGTTTCTTTACTAAATGAATTGATGGACGAAAAGGCAAAGACGCTGAATGAACTAAATATAACTGTATCAAGAAAGACGCCGCGTGGAAGGCTTTCACAAATATATAAGAATTTAGTTGAAAACAAGTATATGGCGGCTCTTGGGCATTTTGCTATTTTTTACAATGCATTTCATGGGGTGGAGCTTCTTGAAAGTGAAAGTCCGACTGCTTATTTGAAATTCCTTGAAAGATTAAAGGAGAGAAAAAAGAGAATTGATTGGAGATTCAATCAGGCAGCAAACAAGGTTAAGGAAATTGAACATCCAAAGATTGCTAAGATTGTCGAATTAATAAGAGAAAGAGAAGGGAAAAAAATAATAGTTTTTGCCCAGTATAGGGATCAAGTGCACCATATAGTTGAAAGATTAAAAGAAAATGGGATAGTTGCAAAAGAATTCTTAGGAAAAGGAAAAGAAGGAAGCGCAGGACATAAAAGACAAAAGGAAACAATAGCTGAATTCTCAGAAGGAAAGATTCAGGTGTTAGTTGCGTCTTCTATTGGCGAGGAAGGAATAGACCTCCCATCTGCTGATACTGCAATATTCTATGAACCAGTTCCAAGCGAAATAAGAATGATACAAAGAAGAGGAAGAGTGGGGAGAACAAAAGAAGGCGAAGTTATCATACTTGTCGCAAAAGGAACGAGGGACGAAATTTTCAAGTATATCTCTGCTGCTAAAGAAAGAAAAATGAAGAAAATAATCAAAGGAATGATGAATGAAAAAGGAAAGAATGATCACCTAAGTAATATTAAAAAGAACGAATATGTAAATGAAAAGAAAGAAAACGAAACCACGATTCAGCAGAGATTAGATGACTATTTTAAATGAATAAAAAATAAGAGCTATGCATGCCTTGATTTAAAATAATGTAAACGAGTAACTGGTATAAACGGCTCTGTAGAAATCCTCTTAAATTATTATAAGTATAAACTCTTGGCGACCACGCCAAGAGGTATACGATGTCTAAGAGGCAGAATAAACTTAAAAAGCTTATCATATTAGGCTTCCAGTTAGTAAA
>JAVZCX010000060.1:0-3269 GCA_038874185.1 Candidatus Micrarchaeia archaeon | reverse complement strand
TTTAATGACCATCTAATTAGTGCTTTAAGGTATGCAGTTTATTCTTACTTTAAGAATGCTGGAGTAAATGTGTATGTGCTGTGAGGAGGGGATAGATGGCAATATGGGATGTATTTAAAAGGAAAACATATAACAACCCAATCATTTCGGCAACCAACCAGGTTTTAGGAATTAATACAATCAATGATGTTTATAAAGCTTTTTTGAGTAATGCTTGGGTATATCGATGTATAAGAACAAGAGCAGAAGCTGTAGCAGATTTGACCTGGGATGTAGTAATTGAAACTGACAAAGGCGACATAGAAGCACCAAAGTTTAAAGGGAAATTTGAAAATATTTTGTATCTTTCACCACATCAATTTTTAGAAAAAATAGTCTCTTCATTAGACATATGGGGAGTTGCTTATATCAGAAAAGGAACAACAGAATTAGAATTGTTTGATACTGATAGAACATGGCTAACGGTTGATACTGAAGGAAATGCAAAAGTTTTTTACCAGAGGATAAATAAAATAGAAACATACGACATACAAGATATTGCTGTTATTACGGCATTTTCTCCATTTGTTAGACTATTTAATTTATCTCCTACACAAATTATTTTACCTGATATACAAGTTTTAGCTAATCAAGTAGAAGTTTTAAACAGAATATTTGAGAATGGAGCATTTGTGCCTTTGATAATCTCAACTGACGCTAAACTTACAGCAGAACAGATTGAAGCGATTAAACAGCAGCTCTATACAAATTATGGCGGAGTATCAAACGCAGGAAAAACTATTTTGTTTAGTGGCGGGAAATATGAATTTAAGGAAGTAGTTTTGAAGCCTGCAGATTTTGGAATGATTGATGTAGAACAAATAACAAAAGATAGAATTTTAGCAGTTTATGGAGTGCCGAGTATTTTTTTAAACGAAATGAAAGATGTTAACCGTGCAACTGCAGAAGTCCAAAAAGACATCTTTATGAGATGGACAATTAAACCTCTTGCAAATAACATAGCAGAACAATTAACAAGATATGTATTAGACAATCAAGCAGTATTCAAGTTTTATTTTAATGAAAGTATTTCAATTGAGGAAAAACAAATTCAGGCAAGTATAGATGAAGTTTATCTTAGAAATGGAATTACATACATAAATGAAATAAGAGAACGAGAAGGATTGGAACCTTTACCTTGGGGAAATTCTTTTTGGGGAAGTCTTAATCTTGTGCCTCTTGCATCAGTAAAATCTCAAAACGAGCCTATTATAGAGGGCTTGTCTAAGTTAGAACAAAAAATTGAACGGTTATCGCAAAATATTGAACGCTTAAAAGTCAAACAAAAAGAAGAATGGGCTGATATTGCCTGGAAGTCTTTTATTACAAGTGCAGAACCAAGAATGAAAAGATTGGAGAAAGAGATTTTAAAATTGTTTAGAAAGCAAGAGCAAGATATTCTTGACAAATTAGAAAAATACAAATCAGTTAATGGAGAAGTTATTAAAGCACTAACAATTGACGACTTGTTTAATACGATTTATACTGATAAGGAATGGATAGAACAAACAGTCAAAACAATGAGACCTTATCTTTACGCATTTATGCAAGAGGCTGGAAATGAAATCTTAGCAAGTTATCTGTTTGGTTTAAATTTCAATCTTGATATGCCAGGCATAAAAGACTGGATAGAAGAAGAACTAAAGAGAACTGCTTTAGAAATGACAAATACAACAAGGAAGCATTTGTTTGATACTTTATATGAAGGCTTTAGTCAGGGTGAAAGTATTCCACAATTAGCCGATAGAGTTAGAACGCTTTTTGAAGAAACATACAAGCATAGAGGAGAAACAATTGCAAGAACTGAAGTGATTAGTGCGACAAATTTTGCAAGAATTAATGCTGGAAAACAAGCTGGGATGAAAACAAAAACTTGGATAACCGCAATAGACGAGAGAACAAGAACATTCGCTCATAAAGATGAATTTGACCACGCTTTGATGCATTTAAAAACAATTCCAATAGATGAAAAATTTAAAGTCCCAAAAGCAAGTGGTGGATATGAAGAAATTGATATGCCTGGCGACCCTAAAGCTTCTGCTGGAAATAGAATAAATTGTAGATGCACGGTCGCTTTTGCGAAATTTGAAGAAGAATGGGGAGGTGAAGAATGAGTAAAATATATAAACAAAATGCTGTAATAAAACAGGTTGATACAGCAAACTTTACGATCGACGCTTATGTGTCTACGAGAGATATTGATAGAGACAAAGAAGTTATTTTACCGAGTGCTTGGCAGTTAGATAAGTATAATGGCATTGTCTTAGATAGTCATGATTATAGCACAATCAAAAACGCAATTGGTAAAGCAGTTGAATTGTTTACTGATGATACAGGGTTGAGAGCAAAAATTCAATATTTTGTAGGAAGAGGCAATGAAAAAGCAGATTGGGCTTGGGCTTTGGTAAGTGCTGGGCTTGGAAGTTATTCAGTAGGTTTTATACCGATTGAGAGTATAGATGGAAATAGTGATGATATTAAGAGAATCTATACAAAAGTGGAATTACTTGAAATTTCACAAGTAGTAGTACCTGCAAATCCACAAGCAGTGCAAGATGGATACGAAAAGGCATTAGAAGAGTATGCAAAGCTTCTAAAAAAATACTATGGAGGTGATAGTATGAATGAAATAAAGAAAGGTGTAATTCCTTACCATGATTATGGCATAGTGAGCGATGAAAGTTATGCTTGGGATGCAAATGCTGAAGTAAGGGATGCTGATGTAGACAAACTAAAACAGATGTGTGCTTGGTATGATGAAGCAAATCCCGATGTAAAGTCATCTTATAAACTTCCACATCATAGAGCATCAGATTTAAAGGCTGTTTGGCGTGGAGTTGCAGCTGCTATGGCTGCTCTATTAGGGGCGAGGGGTGGAGTAAACATTCCTGATGCCGACAAGGAAGGAGTTTATAATCATTTAGCTAAACACTATAAGCAGTTTAATAAAGAACCACCAGAATTTCACAAGGAATATACAAGCGATGAAGAAATTCTGAAGGCTTGTGGCTTAAATGAGGAATTTGCAGTGAAATATGGAAGAGTTTTGAGCGAAGCTAATAGACAGAGAATCAAAAGTGTAGTAGAAGGCATTAATAGCATGGTAGACAATCTTAAGTCTCTTAAAAAAGAACTTGAAGAACTTTTAAATCTCGAAAGTGTCGAACAAAATAGCGTCTCAGTAGAGACGATCAAACAAGACACTAAAGAGATTTTAAAGATACTTAATG
>JAVZCX010000059.1:0-3329 GCA_038874185.1 Candidatus Micrarchaeia archaeon | reverse complement strand
TATTTCTATGGTTAACGATTCCCAAGGATTATTTCCATACCAAATATTCCAAACACACGCCTCTTCTCCAAAATATGTTTTTTCCACTCTGTATTCTTTTAACTGCTGCAAAAGGAGATCTATTTTATTGCAATAATTTCTGAAATTTCTTGCAGGCAAGTCGATATCAAGATCTTTTGAAAACCTTTGCTTCTCCTTAAAAAATCCCTTATTCAAAGCTGTTCCGCCGTACAAAACTGCAGGAATTCTATTTTCTTCAAAAAGATGAAATAATTTTGGTATAAATCCGAATAATTGCAATTCCTTTTCTAGATTGCGTAATGGCAATCCGGATTTAGAAGAAATTTTTGTAATGTTGTCTAATGTTGTTTTATCTATTTTCATAATTCAACGCCCCCAAAGACATGCAGACTTCCAAATATTTTTTCACCTACGTTATCATAAATTTTCCATTCGCTGACAAACCTTCCTTTTGCTTTGATTGTGGGATCTAAGGTGGTTATTACAGGTCCTTTCCTCTCTAATTCTTTTCTTAATTCGCTTATTAAAAAATTAGGCACTTTTTTTGCGTTTATTCTTCTTAGAATTGAGAAAACATACCCTACTCTTTGTACCATTGATGACGAACCAAACTTCTTAATGTAATCCAAAAATTCATTCCAATCAGCTGCAGTCATATCTGCAACAGATAAGGAATAAAGAATCTGCTGAAATCCTCCCGCATATTTTGGAATCAAAAAGCAGTCGAAAAATGTTTTTGCTTTAGTCGACACGCGGTATTTATCAATATATGCTGCTCCTATCGCCTTTTCTCCCAATGAAACCGATTTGAATAGCATTCTTCCTATTTTCTTTGTTTTCTTGCCTTTATAAACAGCCACATAACATATTGATGGCATTTCTGTTTTTAATCCATGCAACCATAATGCTGTTGAAAATCCAATATATCCCCCAAATAAGTACTGGCCGAGAAGAAATTCATCATAGGTTTCCCCCATTGTCACATAATAAAGTCCTTTTTTGATCTGCAAAAAAATTTTTTTCTTTATTAAAGAGCTTACAACTATCTTAAAATAAGAAGGTGAGGCTATTTTCTTTGAATTGTATATTTCTCTTAATCTATTTGTAGATATTAATGAATCCTTTGTTAGATAAGCAAGTAACCTTTGTTCCGCTGCTGTAAGCGTTGATTTCTCCTCATCTGTGATTCTACTTATCATTCTACCCTTTTTTATCATTTTCTCACTTTTTCATATATAATATGATTATGTGAGAAAGATATAAAAGCTTATCCTTTGTTACTTGAACTATTAATAGATGGTGGATTTTTCTACCGACTAAACGAGTTGTTTATACTTATAATTAAGAGAGATTCTACATAGTCATCTGAAAGCTTTTTATTCTACAATCCATCAACAACTGTTTAAAAAGCTTTGAAGTAGTAGTTCACAGTTCAAAATCTGCTTTGTTTTCTAATGCTATCTTCAAGAATGAATCTATATCTCCTGTCCATAACTTCTTCCACTTCTCGATTAATGCACTATGAGCCGGATAGCCTTTCTCTAGATGGCTTGGAAAAAGCCTCTTGTACTGGGAAAGATTCAGCAATATTGTGTTGATCACTTCAGATAGATTCCACATCTGTTTCTGGGTGAAACCGAGCTCCTTAGCATACTCATAGAACATGAAATGTAACATTTCGTGGGCAATTCCACCTAAGAAATCATCATCCGATTTGAACATCCAAATCTGGAATGTTTTTTCTTCCAGGTTCCTTGGATTGCAATTGAAAATAGAAAGATAGCAGATGTATTTACCTTTTGGCCATGGTTTTCCTTTGAAAATCCTGTCTGTCTCAGCAAGGAAATCTACTTCGATGTCATTCCATCGTTTTTGAACCTCTAAAAGCCTATCCTTGATTTCATTCTCGTGCTTTTCGTAGTAATCACGTACTTCCTTCCCTATTAATCTCTTTCCTGACTCTGAATTCTTGTCTATCCCTTCTAGCGCAGGGAGCATGTTGGTAATATTCTTGGAGAAATTCACCCCTGCCGATTTGTGTCCCAAGAAGCGGCAGGCGGTTTTCATGTCCTCTTCCGCAGAGATTTCAAATTTTATCTTCGTTGATGGTATCATTTTTAACCCCTTCAAACATATTAATAATTAGAAATAATGGTTATAATAAATCTTTCGTTTTGTGTTTTATTTGTCTTTTCTAAGTGGACATTTAAAATTTGAATATTTTAATTATTTAGATGATTTATTAGGATTTAGATTGATTCAGCCAACTTCTTCAAGTTGTTGATATTCTTTTCAAGCTGCTTGACGCTTGGACAAATCGTATCCATCGGGTGCCTGGACACAAGCTGTCTTATTTTTGATATGGCTTCGCGTCTTTCGTATTCATTAAGCATGTGTGTGTTAAATACGTTCTTTGCAATCCAGACCATTTTCTCTCTTTTCTTTTTAGTAGTAGTACCGTAGAACGTTGGTTCAGCTATTTTAATTCCATATTGATCAAAGAATTGTACATTCGCAATAATAGTTATCGGTGAAATAGCTAATATAACTGGTTGCTTTCTTATATCATCTGCAGCAAAGTATCTTCTCAGATTCTGCCAGTATCGCTTCAGTGTTTCAGGATTCATAGCGAGTAGCTGTGCTTGTGATGCTATCTTTTCAGGTTTAATTCCAAGAGTCTGGTTAAGGAAATTGAAGTTCCTTTGTAATGTTTCCGGATCTCTAGCGAGTAGGTATGCTAATGTACATATTTTCTCAGGTTTAATTCCAAGAGTTTGGTTAAGGAAATTGAAGTTCCTTTGTAATGTTTCCGGATCTCTACCAAGTAGTTGTGCTAATGTACATATCTTATCAGGTTTAATTCCAAGAGTTTGGTTAAGGAAATTGAAGTTCCTTTGTAATGTTTCCGGATTCATACCGAGTAGCTGTGCTTGTGATGCAATCTTATCAGGTTTAATTCCAAGAGTCTGATTAAGAAAATTGAAGTTTTTTTGTAGTGTTTCAGGATTCATAGCGAGTAGCTGTGCTTGTGATGCAATCTTATCAGGTTTAATTCCAAGAGTCTGATTAAGAAAATTGAAGTTTTTTTGTAGTGTTTCAGGATTCATAGCGAGTAGCTGTGCTTGTGATGCTATCTTTTCAGGTTTAATTCCAAGAGTCTGGTTAAGGAAATTGAAGTTTCTTTGTAATGTTTCAGGATTATTGGTGAATAGCTGTGCTTGTGATGCAATCTTATCAGGTTTAATTCCAAGAGTCTGATTAAGAAAATTGAAGTTTTTTTGTAGTGTTTCAGGATTCATAGCGAGTAG
>JAVZCX010000058.1:0-3339 GCA_038874185.1 Candidatus Micrarchaeia archaeon | reverse complement strand
GCCATAGAGATCTGGAAGAAAGTGGCTCATTATAAGACGCTCGGCAGCATCTCTTGCATCTACTGCAGCAATTTTCTTTGCCAAACCTAATTGTGCACTTATTTTGTCTTTCATTGATTTAAGATACACGTATTGAGTTGTAAGTGCACCGTTATTCATATCTGGAGTATAATGAGTGAACCATAAATTATACGTTTCATTCTCCTTTCCTAATCTATCTGAAACGATCTCGATCTTGCATTCAGAAGGATGTGCAAATCTCCAGCTTGCTTCATAAAATGAAGATGGAAATCCTTGTACTACTTCCAATGCATGTACCTGGTCGTCAACCTCTGAAGGATCAATATGGGTCATCATAACAATTGGTGCATCCATCTGTCCTCCTCTTGTTACTGGAAGGTAATGCTTTGAAAAGTTTAGCAATCCATCCATAAGAAGCATTATTGCATTCTCATCTCCATCACAATTGTGAGATAAAAGCATTCCCTTTCCACAGGCAAATATCTTATCCTTATCTGATTCCAACTGAATGTCATAAACATATGGTTCAGGCAGGCATGACGAATCAAGATATTCCAATGATTTTATTTCCAAAACTCTGATGTCTTTTTCTGATTTGATGTATCTTCTAACTGTATTTAGTACCTTGTCTGTCTCTTTATCTTTTTTGATTAATTTCTCTATCACTTTCAATTTTCTGCCTTTTTCACCGATCAGATTAATTTTAGAGGCAATCTTTTTAGAATCGATTGAATATAAGCATACATAGTGCAGAGTAGTTTTTGGTGGCTCTCTTCCTAATTTCTGATATCTATCTATTAAGAACTTGCTTGTGGTTGGTCTATCTTTTTCAATCTTTAATGTTGGTGACATTCCTAATCTAGTCAGTAGGAAATACATTTTGGAGGCAAGCTTTTCTGACACAGTACAATACTTTACTTCACAATCATATACATTACCATCACCTTGATAGCATCCTCCCAAGAAAGCATAAATCTTTTCTTCCGGAAGATTAAATATCCAATCTGGAATGTCTTTAGTGTATGCATTATTTCCAAATTTGAGCTTTTCAGTAAAGAGTTTGTAGTATATTTTGCTTGTAATATAAACTCCTTTTTCATCTTCATATACAGGAACTTTTAGTGAGTGAATTATACAATTCTTAATATCCTGTCTAATTATTGGATCTGAAGCAGCTATACCTATATGATAGGATTCTTTGCCCTTTTTACTCGAACGCCATGCCCATCCTTCCGATATGTAATATCCAAATAATCTAAGCAATTTGTCTGTAATTTTTATTTTTAAAGGAACTTTACCAAAGTTTCTCTTGAAACCTAACCAAAAATTATTTTCGCCTTCTTGTTTCAATTTCACATAAGAATACAATGGAATACTGTAAGGGGCCCTATAAAAGCTATTAATTATCTGTCTCTTCGACATATTAAGGTAGTCTCCTAGAGTTTTTAGATTTTTACCAAATCGCTTAATAACTTCTTTAGCAAATGATTTATTTGTTCTAACTGTCATTTTCACTGATTCTTTATCTTCCAAAAAAAACTCAAGTAGATCTAATTCATCTAATTGATTGACTTTATTTGGTTCATTGATTAGCGGGTTTTCTAAATTAACTTTATTCAATGAAGCAAGTAAATCATTTTCTGATAACTCTCTTACTCGTTTCTCTTTAAGTTGCTTGGTTTTGGGATCAAATACCCAAACTCTATGGTCTGGAGTAGCAATTATCTCCTGATTGTTCTGTGCAATAATCTTTACCAACTGCCCGGAATAAGGCTTTCTCATTATGAATTTTATTTTCTTTTCTTCCGCATTGCCATTTATGTCTGTACCTAATGCAAATACATTTTGATCTGTAAGATCAATCAACTCCCATTTTCCATCAATTATCTTTGGTAAGTCTGGCCTCTTGGAATATCTAATAAACATTTCTGAGATGGTTGATGCATGCAGTTCTTCATCATTTTTATAGTACATCATTGTATTTCCTTGGAGGCAGTCACGACGACTTGCTGCAAATAAATATGGATGCGCATAACATACGTGTGCTTTTGTTGTTCCTATTATTCTGCTAGCAATGCCACAAGAAGTATGCGGAGAAAGCTCTATAACCAAATGACCTATTATGTCTCTGTCTTCCTTCAAATTATAATACGGAGGAAGGCCGTAGATCTTGACCAGTTCATCATCTACAAATCTTGCAACCCTTGCCATGTATTTAAGGCATCTCTCTGATACTATCATATCATGCGGAAGAAGTTCCACGAGTTGATCCTCACTCTTTAGTTCATTTCCATATGCATCTTTGAGATAACCTAACTCTCTGAGCTTTGAAACTGGGGTTCCTATTTCGCGTGGATAAAAGTGAGTAACTGGAACATTTGTTGCATCAAATCTACATGTTCCATCTTTGAAAACAGAAACATCATGGACTGCTCTTAATATTCCTTTTTCTAAAGGCTCTGGAATCTTCAATTCGCTTACCAATCCGTTCACGCATTTTACTTCTTCTGGAAGTACTTTTGTTTTAGCTGCTGCATCTTCCACAATCTCAACTATATTTATTGGTCTTGAATCATAGAAAACTGTCTTGGATTTTATCTCTTTTCCTGGCTTTGTCTGCACTGTAGAGCATATGTGAAATTCTGTTGCTGATGGTTTGCCGCATTTGCTGCATATTCTCTCTGGCTTTGTCTGCTTTCCGCATCTTTGGCATTTTCTTGAGAACGACAAACCGCCACAGAATGGACAGCGCATTCTTGCTATTTCTACTGTGACATCATATTTTAGCTTCCTTGCTTTTGCATCTTTATATGCCTTAATTATGTTGCGAGTCTTGCCGCCTGCATTTCCAATTGGAAATAGAGAATGAACAGCAGGTTTCATATGTCGCTCTCTTGATTTTTCAGGCCTTCCCATTCTGCTCCCTATCCACGTACCTGCCTTGTCCCTAATTTTTATTCCAGAAAGAATTGAAACTAGATCAACAGACCTTCCTTTTTCTTCGTCTGATTGTAATTTCAAACAATAATCATCTACCTTTTTCATAAGAGAATTTACCAACGATTTATCTGGTTTTTGTCCTGGCTGCAAACCTAAAGAAATGAATATTGATTTTGCATTTTCTCCTTCTATTATTATCTGATCTCTTTCTACCCTATGAGGAACTAGAAGTTTTTCAAGGATACTTTTTGCAGGGTCATATACTACTCTAAGCTCTTTTGGATTCAGAGGATTTAATAAGTCTGATTTCCATTCACCTGAAGAAAGCCAGTGTATCAATTCCTTAACTTCATCATTCGATATGTTAGACCAGAAGAA
>JAVZCX010000057.1:0-3347 GCA_038874185.1 Candidatus Micrarchaeia archaeon | reverse complement strand
TTCATTGGAGCACCACTTCTTGATTTATCTGGCGAAGCAAGAGGAAGTTACAAGAGGCTTGGTAGTTACAGAGAACAACCACATGGGATAGAATACAGACCACTTCCTTCTGCATACTTGTTCAATCCTGAATTTGCTTATCTTACATTCAAGATAACCAAGAATGTAGTGGAGAATTTGCTTAATCAGCAAGAATTAGAGTATGAAGAAAATCCCACGAAAAAAGATTATCTTGCGGTCGCTTCTCTTACAGAAGAGGAATACGAAAAATTTATGAATTATATTGAAGGATATTCAAAATATGATGGAACCCAAATAAATAAAAATTGGGTTTCATTGGAAAAAATTCCATTCGTCATCAGGTTCAGAGACGAATGGAATAAAAACAATAAAAGAATATTCAAAGCCTTGCTAAGCCAATATGAAAGTGACTTCAAAAATATTGGCGTATATGAAATAGTCCTCTATGGTCTTAAAAGAGACCGTGGAGACTATGTGGTGGCAGGCTTTGAAGTAGAGGGATACGAAACTATTTCTCATCCAGGGCGAAAATATGAGGGATGGTTTGGTATTCCTGCAAGAATAAGACAAGATGAGGTAGATGAAGTAGAGATAGAAAAAGTAATTAATGGAATATTAATTCAAATTGGCGTTAAAACTGAAATTGCTTATGAAAAAGTTGGGTTGGAATTTAAATAAGGGCGACTTTGTCGCCCTATCTTTCAATAAGGAGGGAAATATGTGTGTTATTGTTTATAAGTCTGCAGGCATTCCAATGCCTGATAAAGAAATATTGAATTATTGTTGGGAGTCAAATCCCGATGGTGCAGGAATAATTTGGAGAGAAAAGGGAGAATTAAGATTCCAAAAAGGACTGATGACAAAATGGGAATTGAAAGCTTATTTAGAGTTCCTCTCAGATAGAATTGACCTTCAGGAAACAGAGCTTGCAATTCACTTTCGGCTTGGCACAAGTGGTGGGATAAATCTTGAGATGACTCATCCAATGGATTTGCAGGATCCACGCAGACTATATGGCAAATCAGAAGCATTGCTAATGCACAATGGAATAATCCCTGGACTTGGAACTGAGTTTGAATCTGATACTATGATACTTGCAAGAAAACTTGCAGGCAAATCTGAAGAGGAGATTGTAAAAATACTTCAATGTACTCCCGGAAGATTTTTATTGGCAACAAAAACTAATACATACTTAATCGGTAACTTTTCAGAGGACGAAGGTATTTTTTACTCTAACCTTTCATGGAAATGGAAAATGGGAAGATATAACTACTTAAGCTTCTATAGTGAAGATTACTACAAATATATCTAATTTAATTTTTACAACCTTTCTTTGAAAGGTTATATATTAACACTAGGAGGGAAAAATATGTTTGAAAAAATTGAAAGAATAATTGATGAAGCAACAGAAGAAATAATAGAAGAACTTGATGAACCGCTCACAAAGTCTCAAGCTCAACTTATTGCAGAACTGTTTGCTCTTTATTTACATTTTAAAAATGACAACATTACAAACAATGAATTTGCTTCGGGTTATGAGTCCA
Organism: Candidatus Micrarchaeia archaeon; assembly: GCA_038874185.1. GTDB lineage: Archaea > Micrarchaeota > Micrarchaeia > CABMEP01 > CABMEP01 > DTQF01. The sequence continues at coordinate 1,782 of JAVZCX010000057.1, read as the reverse complement.
TACTTGAAGCAAAACCAATTCAAAAGCTTTCATCTGATTTGCAGATGAGATACAACTAAAAAAAGGAGGTAGTGCTATGAAAAAACTATTTGTTTCACTAATTGCAGTATTTATGATTGCAGGAGTTGCTTATGCAGGAGGAGAGGATTTTCTCTCTGCTATGCAAGCTATGCAGGCAATAAGAGATGTATCAAAATCTGAAGCAATAATGCTTAATCCTGAAGCTAAGGCGAAATTGAAAACAGTTTATGTCGAGGTTTCTAACTCTTCTTCAGTAGGAATTGATACTGCAAAAATTAAGGATGCAGTTACGAAATCTCTTACAGAAAAGGGTTATCAAGTTGTTGATGCAGCAGACAATGCAGGTTATGTTGTTCAGATTGATCTTTCCAAGCTCAACATTATTAAAGAAAAAAAGTCTAACTTCTTTGGAAGTCTCCTTGGTGGTATTACAAAAACAACCATAGGTATTGCAGGAGCAACAGTTGGTGCACTTTCTGGTACAGGAGTAGCAGGTACTCAAATTATAACTCAAGCAGGTTCTACTGTTGGTGAAGCAGTAGGAAGTGCAGTAGGAAGCGGAATAGATGATGCTTTATCAGGTGAAAACTACTCCTACCTTGGTTCTGTGGTAGTTCAGGTTAGAGAAAAATATACAGAGGTGAAAGACTATCGTGGACAGTATCCTCTTGCAGGCAATAGCAAAGAAATAGAGGGTACATTTACAGATGAAATAGCAAATAAAATTAAGAAAATAGTTCAGAATGTATTTTAACTTTTTAGCCCGCAAGGTGTCTCTTAAGAGAGCCCTTAGCGGGCTTTTTTATTTTTAAAATTTTTGATACATTAAGGTACCCTATATATAGAGGAAGTATTTTAAAAAATGGAGGGAAGTAGTGCGAAAACTGTATTATCATCCTGAAGTAAGTTTTGACCCAAATTTTTTAAATAGCTATTGTTTGTATTGTGGACACAAAATGATAGAAAGTAACTTAAGTGAACAACCCTGTACAGTTCCTACTGCTGCTCAAAGTGTGTATAGAAATTATAGATTTGAAATATCGGTGTGGAATTGTAAAGCATCTCTTCTCTGTTTCACAGAGGACAAAAGCGGAAAAAGGAAATACTATTCACTTCAGACTATGGATAATTCACTGAGTGAAACAACAAATAGATTAGCAGAAAAAAGTGTTTATGATGTAGGCAGTGCAATTAATTTTTCGGGAATATACCCTTTGAATAAAGAACTTGAAGAATTCTTAGAAAAAAACTTAGATAATAAAAAGATTATATTAAAAAAAGAATAAAAATGAGCAAAAAAATTATAGCAATAATTATTATGGTTACTTTTCTTGTAAACTCTGCTGTTTATGCTTTTGATCCCGGTTGTATAGCAGGTGGATGCGAACAGGATTCACAACAGCAGAGTGCTACAAGTCTTTATGAGGCAGACGATTACGAATGTGTATGCCCACCAAAAGATACCGTAGGAACTATAATTGACATAATTGGTGTTTTATCCATACCCTTTCAGTTTTTTTCAAGTAAACCTAATTTTGTTACTGGTGGAACTTCTCTTGAAAGTTTAATTAAACAAGGATGTAAATGTAGACCTAAAGTAAAAAGTCAACAGGAAACAGAAAACACTAATACAGCATCAACTGATTATGTTAAATAACAATAAAATCAAGGAGGTAATCATGAAAAAACATAAAATATTTTTAACACTTTTTTTATTTCTCTCTTTGATAGGATTCATTTTAACGTCTGTAGAGTTTTTCT
>JAVZCX010000056.1:0-3348 GCA_038874185.1 Candidatus Micrarchaeia archaeon | reverse complement strand
CAAAATATGAGTTTCTTTATGCGTTATCCACTCTTTTATTGGCGGTTTTTATAATAGCAGTAGTGGATGTACTGGCATCAAAGTCAGGCGAATTTGTATTTTTGCTATCTAAAAATATAAATCTGCCAGGCACTGAAAAACTTATAGATTATGTTTCTCAAAAAGGTTATTCTCCATTTTCAGTTGCAGATTTTTATCTATCCTCACTAAATAAGCTTGCAATCAAAAGATATCAAGATGTTTTCTGTATTGCATATCCATTCTTCGTGTTTACTGGAATAGACAAAAAAGAAAATGTGGAAACACAGTCTAAAGTAGGTTCTATATTTAAAGTTATAAGTAGTTTCTTTATTGGAAATACATTTACTTCGCAATTAAAGGTCGCATCTTTCAGTGTATTTCTTACTTCCTTAAATAGAGCAATGTCTAATTTATCATATTTAATATACTCGTTGTATTTCCAATTGCATCTTCTTTCATTTATCCAGCAAACAATGCTCACTGTATTTCTTCCAATAGGAATTGTATTAAGAGGCTTCCCATTTGTTCGATCTATAGGTAATATGTTTATTTCTATAGCTTTAGGCCTGTATTTTATTTATCCTATCACATTCAGCTTGTTTCTGACAATGGGAATGCAAGGTTCATCACAGATTTCATTTTTAGAGACATCTGGAACAATGCAACTTTCTTGCATACAAGATCTTGTAACCAGTATTCCATCATTACCTATAAAAATAACATCAATGATAATAAAAATCAGTGGCGAAGGCGTAAGTGCGATTGCAATGGAAATAAACGATAGCACTAATGCTTTGGTCGGAGAATTGTTCGTATTCGGTTTTATATTCCCAGTTTTATCATTAGTTATTACGTATACTTTTATCAAATCTTTCGGAATTATATTAAATGCAGATATACAAGAGTTTGCAGAAGGTTTGGTTAAACTAATATAAGAGTGAAACAAAAGTAAACCAATAAGAATCAATAAATATAAAAATGAAATTATATTATTTATATTATATGTGTTTAGAGTGATTATATGCGCAACCTACTTAAAATCTTAATGTTCTCCACATTCATCATCAGTCTAATTGCGGCACAAGCAAAAATGCCAACATATATATTATATGCAGATGCAAAAGAACAGACAAATAATAATTACAATTTTTCTGCAACCCTTGTTTCTATTTCAGTTCCTGAAGATAGAACAACCTTAAAGGAAAAGTTAGAAACTGGAAATGTAGATCCATCAACAATAATTAATAATTTTAAGTATTCACCAATACTCTCTGCCAAAATATTGGTTTATTCAATCAATCCAGCCAACCAAGAAGATAAAAAATATGTTTGTGAATTCATAACAGCTCAGGATGGAAGAGGAAGTTGTATTGGAAGAATAAGCGAATCTAATCCCTCAATTCTCTTTATATTCGAAGGTAATTCAACTTATGCCCCATCTCAATTTACAATTTCAATTCCAAAACTATTTCCAATTCCGCCACTTAAGGACCTTGTGGACGCAAGTTGGCTCATTATATTCCTTATCATCGGAACATTAATTGCAGCATTGTACGCTTCAGGTAGAGACCCATTAGCTTCTTTAGATATAACAACTCCAAAAACAAGAGGACCTTCATATCCAAAGCCACAAAAGATCAAATGGTCAAAAGCGCCACAACTTCCTTTGATGGTTTATTCTGTACCTGCTTCTACAAAAATAATCTCTGCGACATCTGCATTAGACAGATATGTAGAGACTAAAGAGGAAAAGAAAATTCTGACAGAAATTCAGAGACAGGCATATATAAATCCCTCTAAAGCATCAATAAATTTAGTTAAGTTTGTTACAGATAAGGGTATTCTTAATAGGCTTCAACAAAGAAAAGAATGGGCGGCTAAGCAAATGAAAGAGACAGAGGAAAAACTTAAATCACAACCATCATATCCAAAAGGAAAATTGACAGATGAAAAGTTCCGCAAGAGAATAGAAATCCAAGATCTTAAGGACAGATTAAGAATGTATAGAGAAGAACTTTCATCCGCTATTGAAGTAACAAATAAGATAATCTCTGCTACAGCAGGAACAACTGCAACCAATCTAGATCCGGAAGTTCTTGGAAATACATTGGTAGAGGCAGAGAGAACTTTGTTAAATGAAATAAAAGATAAAAAGCATATTGATAAAGAAACAAAAACAGTAAATATACAATCATTAGAGAAGGGATTAGATGAAAAGGTAGGTGAATTAGTCAAGGTATTAGTACCTAAGGATGTTCCAAGTGAGATAACTAATGAACAGATTCAACCGTTAATTAAAGCTAAGGTTGAACTTGATAGATTGTATATATCTAAGATTATCGCAGCATTCAATAAAATGCAACCGAGCGTAGAATCATTAATAAAGAAAGGAGACATTAATTTAAGTGAAATCAGAAAAATGGATTATATAGAAAAGACCAAATTCATAACAGGCCTAGTCGACAAAATTAAGCCAAAAAGATATAAAAGAATAAATAAGGAGATATTGCAAATTGCAATGACCAAAGAAGAATATGAAAATATGATTGAAAAACTCCAAAATCTCCTTAGACAATATAAATCTGCGGTCAAGGTAAATGATGAAAAAACTAAAGATAAACTTACAATTCAAATCGGATTCCTTTATTATCAAATCGTAAGACGTGCTAAAGCCTATTTAGAAAATATAAAGACAGGCAAATACGAGACAGAATTTACAATAGAAGGCCTTGAAGAATTGTTAACTGAAGAAGAGAAACCAAAAGAGGAAGAAAAGGCAAATGAATGAAACAAACAAGCAAGTGGTCTTATGGTGGAAAGTATCTTCAAAAATTCATTAAATTCTAAAAACACAAGATTTTTTCTTGTATTTCTAGTTCTTACATTTACATCCATCTTTTTTTTCGGTTGTATAAAAAAGATCGAACCAATAGATCAATATATTAAAAAAGATCAAATCGAATACATTCAACAGATTCATCCATCTTTTAACAACTGTACAGTAATGATGTGTGAATATTCTTCTTGGTGGATAAAAGTTTGGAGTTCAGTAAAAGGATATTTTTCAAAAGAAACTGCAAGTCTTGCAGGTAAAGAATGTACATTTCAACAATTTAATCTTGATAATGAAGAGGACTTAAAGAGATTGAATTCCCTTACAGGCCTTACTAAGGGATTGGAAACTACTTCTCAGTCAGGTTCAAGATCTTCCCAAACTGATTCATCATCTTCAAGTTCAAAGTTTATACAGCCAGTAATGATAGGAATCGGAGATAGTGCTTATGCTGGAGATGAAATATTTTCCAGCTGTAATGGACATTTAGGAAT
>JAVZCX010000055.1:0-3356 GCA_038874185.1 Candidatus Micrarchaeia archaeon | reverse complement strand
AAAAGAAACGCTTCAAACAAGACTTGCAGATTTGAAGGTTGAAGCCGACCAATATAAAGATGTAGAGCCATTAAACATGAAGAAAGAAGAACTTGAAAAGAGATTAGGAGAAGTTGAATTGGAACTCAACGGAATGGGTTCTGTCAATCTAAAGGCTCCAGAAACATATAAAGAAAAGTATGAAGAATTCAAGGTGATAAAAGAAAAAGTAGAAATTCTATCAAATGAAAAGAATTCTATACTCAGTATGATAGAGGAAATAGAGAAGAGAAAGAAAGAGATATTTATGGCAACATTTGTGGAGGTTAACAAGTACTTCCAGAAAATGGCGCTTTCTTTATTCGGAAATGAAGCTATGCTTGCTCTTGAAAATGAAACAAATCCATTTGAAGGTGGTTTGCACATAATCATGAAGGTAGGAAAGAAACAGCGCCATATAGAAGGAATGTCTGGTGGTGAAAAATCCCTCCTTACCATCGCATTTGTTTTTGCAATCCATATGTATAAGCCATCTAAGTTTTACATACTTGATGAAGTGGAGGCTGCATTAGACAAAGAAAATAGCAAGAGATTTGCCGAGCTTGTTAAATCACTTTCAAAAGATACTCAATTCATTGTAGTCTCCCATAATGATGCAGTTATTACAAGCGCTGATACTGCACTAGGTGTGGCAAAGACCAGATTAGGTTCAAAGATATTGAGTATAAAGCTGGTTCCAGATTCAGGCTCGGATTCTCCAAAAATAGTTTCTGAAGAGATCTCTCCTGCTGAGGAAGAACAGGAAGATGAGGATGATGAGTGATCATCAGAACATTTACTTCGTAATTAAGCAAAGCATAGATTAAAATTAATTTTTGTCTAATTATTTTTGATTTGATGAGACCTATCATTGTGGGAGTAGATCCAGGAACATATATAGGAATTGCAATATTCGACCTTAACGCGAATCTTATACACAGCTCAACTATAACTGATAAAGGAAAGGAAGTAGTAGTCAGTGAGATTTCAAAGTATGGCAATCCTATAGTTGTAGCTTCGGATGTAAGTCCACCTCCTCATTTAGTTACCCAAATTGCATCTTATTTTAATGCAAGACTCTACTATCCAAAAACAACAATAAGCGATATTTCAAAGACAACTGAAACAGCTAGTTATAAATTCAGTTCAGTTCACGAAAGAGATGCAATCATGGCTGTTTTATCTTTTTTTAAGGAGAATGCAAATAAATTGAGATGGATAGAAAGAACTCTTAGGGACAAAGGTCTTTCAAAAATCGAGGAGGACGTTAAGAGATATGCATTAAGTGGAATGAGAGTAGATGACGCAATAAAAGCATTGGTCCCTGTTGACGATGAATATAAAAAGATAATAGAATATGCAAAAACACTTCCAGAAGCCCCGCCTGTAATTAAGACTATGGATAGAAGAGAAAGCGATAGAGACACAATCATAGGACTTCTTGAGTCAAACATACGTCTAAAGGCAAGACTTTCTGTTCTTGAGGAAGAGATAAAGTCTCTCAAGAATGAAAAAAGCCAAGGTATTGATAAAACTACTCGGTCTTTGCTATTTTCAAAAGACATGCGAATTAGGAGATTAAAGAGAATTATAAAGATGAAAAACAACAAGATTAAACATTTATATAAGATAATCGACTCTATGAAAGGAAAAGAAGCAAAAACTAATGAGAAAAATGATACAGTTCCATCAAGCAATGCCCATTCCAATCAAGAATCTAAAACTAATACCGGACCCGAACAAGAGAAAGATTTAAAAAATGAAGAGACAACTTTATCTATAGAAAAGATAGTCAAGGAATACAGGCAATCTAGGTTTAAGGATTAGCTTCCTTGATTATTGTCTAAAAGCAACAAAGAGTGATAGTATGGTAGAAGAGAGAGTAACAGAATTTGAAGAAACAGAGGAAATGACAGCTGAACAAAGAGCACCTTCAGGTCAGCCGGTGCAGGCAACAGGTAACATAGTGTATGTAAGCAAGAAAGGAGTTATGGCTTACGTGCTTGCAGTAGTTACTCAATTCAATGCAGGTGCAAAGGAAGTCACCCTGAAGGCAAGAGGAAAAGTGATCTCAAGAGCTGTAGATGCTGCAGAAATAGTAAAGAACAAATTCCTCCAGGATGTTTCAATCAAAAGCATAAGAACATCTACTGAGGATATGAAGACTGCATCTGGAGCACCTACAAAGGTTTCTACAATAGAGATAGTTTTAGCAAGAAACCCAGGTAGCAGCGCAGAATTAAAACTCTAAATTTTCTTTTTTTTAGTTTTATGTTTTTATTTATTGTCTTTCATAATTTTATATTTCAATAATATTTATTGTTTGTATGCAGAGTTATACTCATATAATGTAAATTCAAAAAAGCAAAAGAAGTGAGTTTATGAGAATATATACATCACAAGTAAAACCAGAAATGAATGATTCAGAAGTGGAACTTGCAGGATGGGTTCATGAAACGAGAGACCATGGAAAGATAAGGTTTCTTATACTAAGGGACAAATCCGGTCTGATTCAGGTGATAGGCAAGAAAGGTGCTATTCCTGATGACGTTTTTGACTTAATCTCTCTGCCGAAAGAGACAGTTATCTCTGTTAAAGGAAAGGTTAAAGCATCCCCTCAAGCTCCAAGAGGTGTTGAAATAATTCCTTCTGAAATAAAAGTTCTAAATAGAGTTTCTATTCAACTTCCTGTTGATCCAACTTCTCATGTTGAAGCGGATTTAGATGTAAGATTGGATAATAGACATATCGATCTTAGGACAAGAAGAGTTCATTCAATATTTAAGATTCAATCAACTATTTTGAGAGCATTTAGAGAGAAATTAATATCATTAGATTTTGAAGAAATAATTCCTCCATCTTTAATTGCAGCAGCAAGTGAGGGAGGTGCAGATGTTTTTCCTGTCATATACTTCGATAAGGAAGCGTTTCTTTCCCAATCTCCACAACTGTATAAGCAGCTTGCAGTTATAGGTGGAATGGAAAGAGTTTTTATGACTCCACAATATTTTAGGGCTGAAAAACACAATACAACTGCCCATCTTAATGAAATTACAGGAATGGATGCCGAAATTGGATTTGCAGATCATCATCTAGCAATGAAGATACTTTCAGAAACATTTCTACACATTCTCTCCTCAGTTAAAGAAAGGAACTCTGAAGATTTGGCAGAATTAAAAGTGGACTTAAATGTTCCAAAGAAACTGAATATTTATACATATACTGAGGCAGTTGACATGTTGAACAAGCATGGAATGAAATTTGAATGGGGAACTGATTTTGGAAGAGACGAAGAGAGAAAGCTTTTTGAGATAATAGGTGAAGAAGCCTATATAATA
>JAVZCX010000054.1:0-3584 GCA_038874185.1 Candidatus Micrarchaeia archaeon | reverse complement strand
AAACATATCCAAAGCATATCTTGAAATGATTCAAAATCTTCTTGAAAAGCTGAGAGAAACAAACTCTATAGCGATTGAAACCAAGAACAAAAGAATTCCAGAATATATTTATCTTAAAAAGAAATACGATCAGCTTAAGAAATCAAAATTCGAATCAAAAAAGGAATATCGTGATGCACTGTTGAAGGAAATAGAAGCATTTTCCTCTCTTTATAAGGATGATGCATATAAATGGTTAAAAGATGGATCTGTTGAAGAGATAGAGGAATGGATTTCTGTTTCTCTGAAGCGCGATCCAAAGGAAAAATTAAAGTGTGCTATTCTTTTGCTGAATATAGATATTTCCCTTTACAATATGGCAGTCACGCTTCAATGGAAACAAACTGCATATTCCACATTGCTAAAACAGTTCCTTGAGAAAAAGATTTCAGAAGATACATTGGTAAAAAATGTAAATAGGATTTATTCGATATCTCCAACAAACGGCCGTGCCTTTCCTGCTATTTTAAATTCTAGAAATATAAAAAAGGAGATGTTCCGTGACATAGATCTCCCAACTAAGCTCGACTCTCTTATAGAACAGGAAGAAAAAAAGGAGAGAGAAATACCTGAATATGTTTTTAAGGATTTTAATGACATTCTGCAATTTAAGAAGAGAGAATTTGCTGAATTACAAATCAAAGATTTCAACTCTGCAGCAGAAGTTTATATCCAACTTCTTATCAAATATAAGAAAGAGAAAACAAAACCTTCACTTAATTTAATAAAAGGAATTGCTGAGTTCTTATCTAATGCAGAGTACCTTGTTCATTCTTATAACAGTTTAGTTTCAAGGTTTTCCAGAAATGAATATGAATTAATGGATGATTTGATTTCACGTGAGCTGCTACCAAAGTCCATGTCTCTTTTCTTTGCAGCCCATAGCGTGGTAGACAAAGAAGGATTTTTCATACTGCATGATGTATTTGAAAGATATCTAAAGGCGCTCAGCATTAATCACCTTCTTGTATATATCCGTTCTTCCTCTCTCAATGAAATGACTCAATTAATGGCAACAACCTACTTAAAGTATTCCCCTAATGTATCTTTTAGCTGCGCAATGAACTTATATTATAATAAGAAGTATAATGAAGCAATCAAAATGTTTCAAAAGATTTTAAAGAAGAGCAATTCCAATTATGAGAAAGCTACAATTTTGCTTTATATGGCTGAGGCATACAAGTCTTTAGGTAAATTTGATAAGATGGCTGATTGCATTATTTCCATACCCTCTCCTGATGATATGAAAGATATGTCATACGTTAATGCCAAGCTCTATAAACTTTTAGAATTAATGGGCTTAATGGAAGAGAGAAAGGATGAATTTAAGACAGTAGCATTGGCCGATATTGAAAAAATAAATAAAGAGTCTGATGTGCTCTCACGAAGCGAGTTGGAATTTAATTCTCTTCTTCAGAAGTTGATAGAACTTTACTAATTTTATAGCAATACAATAATAAGCGAAAAAGTAAAATAATTTCTGAAGAAATACTGTTAAGAAATGCTAATAAAGCCGCCAAAAAATACCATGATATTATATAAAAATGTCATCAATTAAAAGAATTTACTTTAATAGTATTACTTTCTTTAATATTGTTAATATTATATTGATCTTATCTGAGATGGGGTGTTTATTTGACTAAGAAAAAAATCAAAGCAATAATCTTTGATATGGATAACACGCTTTTAGAGCTGAATGTTGATTGGTATAAGCTTACAAACGATATAGATTATGAATACTTCCAAGGAAAATATTCGCATCTAACTCCGCATAAGTTTTTTGTTGCTTTTTTCTCAAAGCTTTTAGATAAGCTTACAACCAGGCAGAAGAAAGAGATTAGAGAAAAGAGATTAGAGAAAGAGATGGAAGGACTGGCAACAGGCACATGTTTCCCTTACAGAGGAATCTTGAAATCTTTAAGCAAGAAATACAAGCTTGGCGTTGTGTCCGGAAATTACCGCCAAACAATAATTAAAGCATTGCAAAGGTGTGGATTTAGAAAATACATTAAAGCAATAGTATCTATAGATGATGTTCCTGAATCAAAGCCATCCCCCCTTCCTCTGCAAAAGGCACTTAAAATGTTAATGGTTAAGCCGGAGGAAGCAGTTTATGTAGGAGACCATCCAGATGACATAAAGGCAGCTAGAAATGCAGGCATGTCTTCCATCGGTGTTCTTACATACAAGAGAAAATATGATCAACTTCAGAAAGAGAATCCAGACGTAATAATAAAGAATCTATTTGAACTTGAAAGCGCAATTGATCAATTAGAGAATAAACTGAGAATAAATGATGTTTGATTTTCTTAACTGGATGAATTTTAAATTTATTGCTTATATCTTATTATGGCAGAACCTAAAAAGATACAGATTGGAATCTCTGGAATAGATGACATGCTTAATGGTGGAGTACCTAAAAAACATCATGCGCTTGTTTCAGATGGGCATGGAAGTGGAAAAATTCTAATTCTACTTATAGGTGATATTATGGATTTAAATCTTCCAAAAAGAAGAGAGACATTTCAGGTTAAAGTTGGAAACATAACCATTGGCAGCCAGCATCCAATTGTAGTTCAGTCAATGACAAATACTAATACAGCTGATGTTGATGCAACTGTAAAACAGATAATTGAACTTAATCAAGCAGGTTCAGAAATGGTAAGGTTTACAGTAAAAGATGAAGAAATGGCAAAAGCAGTTCCAGAGATAAAGAAAAAACTTATCGACCAGGGATACACCCTTCCTCTAATAGGTGATTTCCATTTCAATGGTGATATTCTTCTTTCAAAATATCCAAAGATGGCGGAGTCTCTTGACAAATGGAGGATTAATCCAGGAAATGCAGGAAGCGATGAAAGATTTAGAAATATTATAAAGCTTGCAATAGACTACAACAAGCCTATAAGAATAGGTGTAAATGGGGGTTCATTGGATCAAAAACTTCTTGCAAGGATGATAGAAAAAGATCTGAAGAAACCAAAAGAAAAGCAGCTTGGTTCCCACAGAGTTTTTCTTGATGCAATGATAAAGAGCGCATTGACATCCGCAGAATCTGCAATAGAGGCAGGAATGCCAGAGAATGCAATCATACTTTCAGCTAAGGTGTCAAATGTGAGAGATCTGATTTATGTTTATTCCAATCTTGCAAAGAAATGCAAGTTTCCTCTTCATCTTGGGCTGACAGAAGCTGGAGGAGGATCAAAGGGAATTGTTGCATCAGCACAAGGAATAGGAATTCTTTTGAATCAAGGAATTGGAGATACGATTCGCGTTTCTATCACTCCAAGGCCGGGGCACAGCAGGACTGAGGAAGTGATTGTTGCCCAAGAAATACTCCAAACTCTAGGCCTCAGGGCATTCTTCCCGATGGTTACAAGCTGTCCAGGGTGCGGAAGAACAACAAGCACTGTTTTCCAGACAATCGCAGAGGAGATAAGCAAGTATCTTCAGCAGCAGTCTCAGGTTTGGAGGGCGCAGGGATACAAGGGATTTGAAAACATGAAGGTTGCAGTTATGGGTTGCATTGTGAATGGCCCTGGGGA
>JAVZCX010000053.1:0-3850 GCA_038874185.1 Candidatus Micrarchaeia archaeon | reverse complement strand
ATCTTCCTTCTTTAGGGGTACAAAGATGTGTTGTTGAATCACAAACCTCATAATCCTTAGTACAGTAAGTGCTATCGATACAATAGCCTAACTTAACTTTGCATTCATGCGTTGCAGTGTCGCATTCCTGCCAATCTGGACAATCTGCATTTGCATTGCACATTCCTGTTCTTACTACACAAGTATGTGTTTTTGCATTGCATTGCTCATGAGTTGCGCAGTCATTATTCGAATCACAGAATCCAGCGGCGGCGATACATTTTGAATTATTGCATATCTGCCAACTTCCGCAATCAGAATCCAATGCGCACTTCTTAGTTGACGTGCATCCAGAAAGAAACACCAAACCTAACAAAACAATCAAAGATAGTAAGATAATTCTCTTTGCATCCATATAATCACTCTAGTAATCTATATATTGGTTAGATTGCAATTGATAGAAACATGGCAATCTATAAATCTAATACATTGCTTAAATATTTAAATATTATATATAGATTAATTTAGGATTAAACAACTAAGAAAGAATAAGCAAAAGGAGATTTGCATGAAAATAATCAAATTTGATAAAAGAAACAATGAAATGAAACTCGAGCCTGAAAATTTCGAGGATTTATGGCATTTAATGAAAATAATAAATCCTGGAGATATTGTTATTGGAAAGACTATCAGACGATTTAGGTCAGAAGGAGAAAAGGGAGAATCTGGCGAGAAGAAAGAGGTTACAATTGAATTGAAGGTTGAAAGAACAGAATTGCATAAAAACGCAAATATACTTAGAGTCATGGGTGTAATTGTATCAGGCACGCCTGAAGAGTACGTGCAAAAAGGAAGCCACCATACCATAGATTTTGAAGTGGGTTACCCATACAAGATAAGAAAGGAAAAATGGACAACATATGAATTAGATAGAATAAAAGATTCGGAAAAGAGCAGCAAGAGACCGATATTAAGGATAATAGTAATGGATGATAAAATAGCCAATATTGCAACCCTTAAAAGTTACGGTGTAGAATTTGATTTCGAGCTTGAGAGCAGAACGTCTAAGAGAGATGAAGCCTACGAAGAAAAGATAAACAAATATTTTGCTGAACTTACAAAGGTGATACAGAACTCAAAAAGAGTTCTCATTGCTGGGCCAGGATTTACTGCAGAATCTTTTAGAACTTATATCAAAAACAAGCATCCGGAACTATTGAAGAACATTACAATTGAGCACACAAGCACATCGGAAAAAAGTGGAGTTTATGAGCTTATAAAAAGCGGAACTGTTAGGCAGATAATTAAAGAGGATAGAATTTCACAGGAATTTGAAAAGATCGAAAAGATAATGACTGAGCTCGGAAGAAACAGCGGTCTAGTTGTAAAAGGACCTGAAGAAGTTAATGAGGCAAACCAATACGGAGCGCTTGGAGAACTGTATATTTTAGATGAATACGCAAGGCACCATCCTGAAATACTGGATGAGGCGAAGTCAAAAGGAGTGGATATAACTGTATTTACTTCTGGGGAAGAGCCATGGAAAAAACTACAAAAATTCGGTGGAATTGCCGGAATATTGCGATTCAAATATAAATGATATATGGATTATCTGAAAAATGTTAATAAATATAAATAGTCATATAAAACATATAAAATAAAATAATTATATAAAATAAAAAAGTTATCTAAAATAAAAAACAATAAAAAAACAATAAAAAAATAAAAATAGATTTGGAAAATTAGACTTGTTGTTTTACAAAAATCTGCAGGTTCTGTGGCTTCCTGAAAACATTACCCATCTTTATTCCTGCGATTGTCTTTATGTTCAGATTCTCAGTCAAGTCCACAAGTCTTTGAGTTATTATGCCGTCTAGAATTACTGTAGAAACTCCTTTTGTTTCTTGCAATGCCTTTGTCACGTCTCTTACCGGAACCTCTCCTATTTGATTCATTTGCTCGTCATAAAATTTTGCTTTTAAGGAACCCTCAAGTGAATTCAGTTCTGCTTGAATATTTTCCGGCATTCCTCCGGTTGTTGATTGCTCTTGTTCCTGTGGTCTTGCCTGTTGAATGGCCTGCTCTTGCCTCACTGGCTGGACTGGTTGGACTAAAGATTCCTTCTGAACTGCAGAACGGTACTGTTGTTCAAAAGTACCTTCTTCCTTTCTCCTTTTCAGAGTGTCTGCTTGTTCAACTGGGACTCTTGACCTTAATGATTTCAGAATCTCCTTCCTTGTCAACTCTTCAACTTCAGTTCCAGTTGGGGCCCTTGCGACATAGTCAACCTCACAGTTGTTCAGAACTTCCTTCATTATTATCTCTCCGCCCCTATCTCCATCTACGAATAGGGTCACTTCTTTCTTCTTGCATAGTTCAATTATTGATTTTGGAACGTTCGCCCCTCCTATTGCGATAACATTGTTTATGTCATTCTTTAATAGGTTAATCACGTCAGCTCTTCCCTCCACCAGTATGATAGAGTCTGCTGCATCTATATTTGGCCCTGCTGGCAGCTTCTCAGGCCCATATGAAGATATCTCTGCAGTCTTAACTTCTGCGCGTACAAGCTCTGAAAGTTCTTTTCTCTCAGGTATCTCTGTTGTAACCATTTTCTTGACAAGATCCTTTGCCCTTTCAACTACTTTCTTTCGCTTTATGTTTCTAGTATCCTCTACTCTTTGAACATTGATATAAGCTTCGCAAGGGCCCACTCTGTCAACTGTTTCTAATGCAGAAGCGATTATGCATGTCTCTACCAAATCAAGACTCGAAGGAATCTCGATATTCCCAACTGATTTGTTTCCCTTTGGCTGAAGATTGACTTCTATCCTTCCAATCCTACCGTTTTTCTGCAGCTCTCTTAAGTCAAGCTCTTCGCCTAGCAATCCTTCAGTTTGCCCGAATATAGCTCCAACTACATCTGGTTTCTCTACCAAACCTGTGATCTCAACGTTTGCGTGAATCACGTATTTAACAGTATCTATGTAAATCTTTCCCATTTTATCACCTATCGATGCACTAATGAATGTGCTTTTATACAACTTTTTTAGCGCACCCTTGAATTGTACTTGTTAAGAACCATTATTCCCTCATTTCTGATCGGAATTAATAATTCCTCAGTCAAGCACAATTCGTGCTGTGCACATGTAACACGTGCAACAAAATCAGCATAAGCGGTTGAGATTTCCTCTATTGTATTTATGCCTAAAATCCAACGCAGAGACTTTCGTGTTGTAACGTCCACAGTTATATTATTTGCAGAAAGTTCATCTGCAAATCTTTCAAGAAGCTGCTCACCAGCAGCATCGTAATCTGTAAGCATTACAACAGTCTTTTCAGTGCCAAGCAAAAGCTGCGCGAGTTCGTGCGGCTTTCTGTTTGATATTTGTATAATCTCTCCTTTATAGAAATGTGAGTTTCTAAGAGCATGAATATCACGTTTACCCTCAACGAGAACAATTACTCTAGAGGTATTTAGGTGCTCAAGCACCCGTTTAAGTGTTTTTAGCTTTTGTTTGACAATTTCAGTTTTCATGTTTGAACTTTAGGCTGTCTAACAGCCATGCTGATAATATTACACTTTAATATCATTAAGCCACACTTATTTTTAAACCTTTCTATTTCTTTTAGTAAATTTATACAATTCTTTATTAAGTCCAAAATTTATAAGTCCACCTTAATTCTAAAATTTTTTTATCTGATTTTAAGAGATGTTTACTTTTAAGCAAATAGATAATAGCTTTAGATATTAATCATATCGTTCAGTCTTTCTTCTTAATGCTTCTTTTACTTTTTTCCTTTGTTATTTCCTTAAAATCTAATGCGATTGGTTCGATATCATCTCCTCCTGAAATAAGAGAAATATCTG
>JAVZCX010000052.1:0-3976 GCA_038874185.1 Candidatus Micrarchaeia archaeon | reverse complement strand
AACCACTGGTTTTGACCCAAATGAAATCAATATCTATGATTTTATGGGAGTGCAAATGACCTCTGGAAGAGAATTAAAAAGCAACGATGCCTATAAGGTGATGGTCGGATATGACTTTTCAACTACAGAGGTTTTTGAAAAGCCGATTAAGGTTGGAGATAAGTTAGAGATAAATGGAAAAGATTTTACAGTTATAGGCGTGGTATCAAAGATAGGTAATCCTGGATATGATAGAAGAATATATATTACAAAAGATACATTTATGGATGTATTTAAACAGGAAGGCTATCCGCTTATATTGACCATAGCAAAAGAAAATGCAAATGTTACAGAGGTTGCAGAGAATATAAAAGAACGCTTGAGAAAAGAGAAGGATTTAGAAAAAGGAAAAGAAACTTTTACTGTAATGACTTCAGAACAAATGAGAGGAGTAGCATTAAGGATAATCGGCCTTGTGCAGACTATAGTTATTGGAATAGCTGCAATATCACTTATTGTTGGCGGAATTGGAATAATGAATACAATGTATACATCAGTTTTAGAAAGAACAAGAGAAATTGGAATAATGAAGGCAGTTGGTGCAAGAAATAGAGATATAATGATGATATTTCTGATAGAATCTGGGATACTTGGATTAGTTGGTGGAGTGATTGGAACTGTTGTTGGGATAACTATAGCATACATAGTAGAGAAAGTTGCTACAATATATAACATTGGATTGTACATAACTCTTGATCTTGTAGTTATATTTGGTGCGATTTTATTTTCATTCATAGTTGGAAGCCTGAGCGGATTGCTTCCTGCATTGCAGGCTGCGAAAATGAAGCCTGCTGAGACACTAAGATATGAGTAAGGAGAGAATATGGTATCATTCATCTATTATTTGAACCTGGCATTAAGAACATTTAAGCAAAAGCCAACCAGATCCTGGCTTACTGTTATAGGCATATTCATAGGCATTGCATCTCTTGTTGCGCTCGTGTCAATAGGCCAAGGTCTGCAAGAGACAATTGACAAACAATTTTCCATGTTAAATCCTAACGCGATTTACATATTTCCTGGGGGCGGAATGTACGGACTTCTTGCAGCTACTGTCGGATCTATTCAGATGACGGATCATGATGTAAAAGTTATACAAAGAGTAAATGGAATTGAAAAGGCTGCTGGATTTTCTGCAACGTTAGCTGGGATTGAGAGTGGAAATGAGATAAAGTATGCTTTCGTAATCGGTTATGATCCTGCTAAACTAAGCCTGAAAGAAATAAGTTCCATATCTCCAGAGAATGGAAGGGAATTACAACCTAGTGATGGTTATAAAGCAGTTGTTGGATGGCTTTATGCAAACGGCGATGTCTTTAAGAAAAAATTAAAAGTTGGAGATGAAATCACAATAAAAGGAAAGAAATTCACCATTGTTGGAATAGCAGAAAGAGTAGGAAGTGAACAAGATGACAAACAAGTATATATTCCTCTTTCAGCAATGAAGGAAATTTATGGCGACATTGGATATATGACTGTATGGGCCACTGTTAAAGAAAACTATCCAATAGATCTTGTTGCAGAAAGGGTTAAAGATGCACTAAGAAAAGATAGAAATCTAAAAGAAGGAGAAGAAGACTTTACAGTCCAGACACCACAGCAGCTCTATGAAACTTATGGTGCAGTGATCTCTATAGTCCAGATTATAGTTATCGGAATAGCTGCAATATCACTTATTGTTGGCGGAATTGGAATAATGAATACAATGTATACATCAGTTTTAGAAAGAACAAGAGAAATTGGAATAATGAAGGCGGTTGGTGCAAGAAATAGAGATATAATGATGATATTTTTGATTGAATCTGGGATATTGGGATTAGTTGGTGGAGTGATTGGAACTGTCATTGGAATTGCTATAAGCAAAGGAATTGAAACTATTACACTCAGCACTGGTTATCCTTTTGGTGCATCCACTCCACCTTGGCTTATTATTGGTAGTTTGTTATTTTCATTTCTTGTTGGAAGCATAAGCGGATCGCTTCCAGCACTCCGGGCTGCAAAAATGAAGCCTGCTGAAAGCTTGAGGGTTTAAGTAATTAATATCGGTGATCATATGAAAAAAGAGAGACAAAAGGAAAATAAAAGAATAATAATCGAACTTGAGAATGTAAGAAAAACATATCAGATGGGAGATGTGAAGGTTAATGCGCTTTGCGGAATCAATATGAAAATATATGAAGGGGAATTTGTTGCCATAATCGGCCATTCTGGAAGTGGAAAAAGTACATTGATGAACATGGTTGGTAGCCTTGATCTGCCCACGACTGGAAAAATAAAACTTGACAATATTGATATAACTACCTTATCAGAGAGCGAACTTGCCCAATGGAGAGGAAAGAAAATTGGTTTTGTTTTCCAATCATTCAACCTTATACCAACGCTAACTGCACTTGAAAATGTAATGCTTCCACTGATGTTTAAAGATGTATCTATGGATGAAGCAAAAGAAAAGAGTAGAAAAATGCTTGAGAAGGTTGGAATTAGCCATAGAATGAACCATCTTCCAAGAGAACTTTCTGGTGGAGAGCAACAAAGAGTTGCAATAGCAAGAGCATTGGTGGTGGAGCCTGAAGTAATACTTGCTGATGAGCCAACAGGAAATATTGATTACAAAAGCGGACTTGAGATAATGGGATTGTTAACAAAACTTAATAAAGAAGAGAACAGAACTGTCATAGTAGTAACACATGAAAGATTTGTAGCAGAGCATGCAGAGAGAATAATTGAATTAAGAGATGGGGTCATAATCAGAGATTCAAAAAATCATGAATTTGACTTCAATAATATAAAGAAGAAATAAGATAGTCTTTAATAATTTGCTTCTCAATATTAATTAAAAATGGTGAGTATATGGATAAAAAAATTAAAGCTGTTTTTCTTTCCCTGTTTATTTTGCAATTTGTAGTTTTAATAAATGCACAAGGAGTAATAAATCCAAATGTTGCAAACATTGCTGGAGTTAGGATAAGCGAAGGTGCATATTATTACCCGTACCCTGCTGAACCCGGAAGATACATTGATGTTTATGTAAAAGTACAATCAGTTGTTGAAAAGACAATTGAAAACCTTACATGTTATCTAGATCCTAAATATCCATTTTCAATTGATAATGTAGATGATGGAATTTATAACTTAGGTAATTTTAAGAAGAGCGATATAGCACTTATGAGATTCAAGGTTAGAATAAGCGAAAATGCAGTAACTGGAACAAACAAGCTTAAAATAATCTGCAAGATTTCTGGATATCAAGAAGAGTCTGCAGAACTTCCTATATATATCCAATCACAGGATGCAGTTATAAGTATAAGCAAGGTTAAAAGTGAACCATCAGAATTCAAACCAAACCAAGTTGGTAAAGTCACATTAACACTCACAAATCTTGCAGGAAGCACACTGAAAGACATAACTGCAAAGATAGACTTAAGTGGAATGGATGTTCCTTTTGTCCCTGTAAATGAAACAACAGAAAAAAGAATTCAAATGCTAGAGCTTGGAAAAGAAGCAGACATTTCATTTACAATAAAAGCAATCAGTGATGCAACTGCAAAGTCTTATAAGATACCTGTAACTGTTACTTATTATGATATGCTCGGAAAATCATATTCTAAGAATACGATAATCTCTCTTGATGTAATCACAGAACCTGCATTGCTTGCTTTACATGACCAGACAACAATAGTTAGAAACAATGCAAAAAACACTGTTCCTATCTCAATTATAAATAGGGGAGAATCAAAAATCGCATTCACTACTGTAGAGTTGCTAGACTCAAGCAACGAGTATAAGATTCTAAGTCCAAACCTCTACTACATTGGTGACATAAACTCAGATGATTCTGAAGTTGCAGAATTTGAATTATACATCAACTCTACAAATAAAGAGATTGAATTACCGATAAGAATAACATACAAAGATACCATGGGAAATGTACACGAGC
>JAVZCX010000051.1:0-4132 GCA_038874185.1 Candidatus Micrarchaeia archaeon | reverse complement strand
GTGAAAACGGAATCTGTATTTCATGTTCTTCAGATTCTCAATGCAGCAGATCAACTAATTACTGTTTGAACGGTGTTTGTACTGCTTGCTTGAGCGATTTGTCATGTTCTACAGGTCTTTGTTTGAATGGAGTATGTACAACATGTTCAAATGATATTCAATGCGCAGCAACAGGTTATCCTTGTATTTCAGGCAAATGTCAGCCATGCACGTCTGATGATCAATGCAGCGTTGGGATCTGCCAGGCGGGAGGAAGATGTAAATCCTGCAGCGAGATCGGATGTCCAAACAACTGGATTTGTAATGCAGGTACTGGAAAGTGCAGCTGCAGAAGCAACGGTCAATCATGTACATCAGGGTTAGAGTGTTGCACCGGTACATGCAGAGCTGGAAGCTGTGCATTATGTATAATTAATGAAGAATGTCAATCTGGTCAAATTTGCTTAAATGGATTCTGCGTTCCAGAATCCGAAGCACAACCATCACAACTGCCACCAGTTCCTACAACTACAAGCGGTGGAAGAAAATCTTCATCTTCAGATTATCAACAAGCGATCTCTATTCAGAGGGAAGTTGAAAGAGAGGCTGCAGCACCATTTATATACTCTATTTTTGGTGTAAGCAAAACAAAAATACAAGCAAGTGCTACATGTATAAAAGGTGCCTTATGTAGCACCAGCGCAGATTGCTGTGGTGCAGAATGTGTCAATGGTCAATGCTTATGCGCTAAAGGAGCATGCATCACTTCAGGCGAATGCTGTACTGGTTATTGTGAAAATGGAATATGTAGAAATCCACCTGTAATGAGTCTTTTCATTGCAGATGCCTTAAATAAACCGATAACATCTCAGTTTGCATGCAACGGTTTGATTGAAGAATGCGATCCAACTGAAACGCAATGTATTTCAATATGCAATGGTTTAACTGGTCTTTTAGCTTTGGTTTCTATAGGGTTTGGATTCTTTGTCTGGAGGGAATTCAATCATCCGGTTCCTGGTTTGGTTGGCGTATTTGTTCCCGTCTTAATAGGATTGATCACCTATCCATTTGTGGGGATCATAATAGGAATAATAATGTTAGGATTAATGCTTGCAAGGCAATGATCTAAGAGTGGTATTTATGTCAAAATTTATATTCGCAATGTTTACAATTTTAATCTTGGTTGCATTTACATTCGCTTTATCCGATCTCGGAGGTCCTTGTAGATATACTGGAGAATGCAGAGAGGGATTTTGTCTGAATAATACATGTAGATTCCCCCAAGTTCTTGAAAAATACGTAATAAGTGGAAACTGCAGTTACACTGCACAGTGTAAGGACGGCTTTTGTAAGGATGGGGAATGCATAATCCCATTGAGAGAAGAGACGCAGCTTCTTTCATTCGGAATAAAGTCTGGCTGTGCAGGAATAATCGAGAACTGCACAGGTTACTTCTGCTTGCTTTGCGACTTTTCATGGATACTTCTGATTGTTTCTGCAAGTATTGCCTCATTCATTGGAAGAAGAAGAGGAAGGCTCCTTCCAATCCTGCTATTTGGTTTGCCTATGCTTTTAGGATTTGTAGTTTTTCCGTTACTTGGATTTATACTTGCACTTATCGAGATGGTAATTCTCGGAATAACAAAGAAAAAAATGTCTGTATAAATAATAGATTCAGCTAATTTATACGGTAAGAAATATCACCCTTTTCTCTTCGTTTAAATCAGAACGAATATAAAAATTTGCTTATATATCTATTTGAGGCAGTGCATGATAGGCGACAATATAAAAAGAGTGGAAGAGATAAGATATCTGATAAGTAAAAAGACATTTGAATTAATGAAATCCAGGCTTTTTGGCGGATCAGGGTCAGATTTAGAATCAGAATTAAGTCTTTTAAAGCAAGAAATGGCCAATCACCTATCATCCATCCAGGACGCAGGCTATGTTTATATCCTAATTAACAAGAAAGAAATAGAAATGCTAAAAGAGGATTTCGCAAAACTTTCCCAAGAAGAAAAAGCCAATGCATTTAGAGAGAATGGAAAAGGCTATGAACTGCTTTCAAAATCTAATTCTCTTCTTAAGAAAAACTATGAAATGAGGGATGCGATAGCCACGCTTATCATTTCTCTTCCAGGAGATGACAAGATTGTTCAAACGATAAAGAATTATCTTGAAGGTTATTCTGCAAATGGAGAATTCAAGCTGGAAAGCCAATTGGCTTCGTCACGAATATCTTCATTAATATCCTCTTTAGGATTCGTATCTTCTTATGATGGGGAAAGAGTCTTCTTAGGAGGTTCACTCAATAAAGCAGTTCAATTGAAAGAGGAGATTGTTAAAGATGTTTTTCCGATAGATAATGATACAATACAATCTGAATCTGGTGTAAAGCCGGATGTAAAAAATCAATTTCTTGATTCGCAAATTAGAGAGCAAATGAACGATATAGAAGAAACAAAGCCAATACCAGCACAAATTTTAGATAGAAATGAAAATGAAATTAAAGAAAATTATAAGGAGAGTACAGGTCAAAGCCAATTATCTTCAGAAGATCTTCAACCAAATCTGACATACAATGAAGTCTGTCAAAAGATAGAAGAAATTATGAATAATTACAAGATGAAAAGATGGGTTCTAGGTGCATTTAAGGATGATGAAGAAAAGAAACAATATGAAAAAATACAATCACTTTTAATCAAGCTTATGCGTCTGAAACAGTCAATGGAAGAAAAAGGGGAAATAAAATAAAAAGTTCGGATTAGAACTTTACTTCTGCACCTACAATTAATTTAGAATTCTGTCTTTTTTCTTCTTCATGTAGTCTTATGATTTTCTCTAGTGTATGGACATATCCTATTTTGGCAGCTATACTGGATATGATCTTTCTTTTGTAGTATATGGCAATTTTATTAATAATTTCTTTTTCTAATCCGCTGTCAAATGAGTAATCTGTATTATTATATTCTTTGATTGTTCTGCTAAATTCTCCAGCTATAAGATTATTTTCAATGCTTACAGGAATTTTTATTCCGATTTCATTTTTCTTTACTTGAATCTTGTTTCTTACATTGGTGTCAAATCCCCAATAAATTGCACCAGGTTGACAGCTTCCAAGATAACATACATCGCCCATTATTTTATTTTCAATCGTATCCTCTAAAGAGTGACTTAATTCTCCTTTTGTATTTGCAATCCATATAATTGGTGTAGCTTTAAGTTTTCCTGAGTTAATTAAATATTGAACATAGAATTTGTTTCCGTTGAAAGATCCGTTTTTATTTTCATTTAACATTCTGTTTGTTGACTGGTCTCCTTCTATTGTCATTTCATTTCCATTCTCATCTATGTATAGAACTTCCGTTACGCCTTTAATTAATATCTCATCATTTTTGTTATAAGTCGTTTCTTTTTCTTCTCTATAATAACCGCCCCCGATTCTTATTCTTCCATTAACACCATCGGAAGCCATTTCAGTGGTAAGACCGAGAAATATCTTTGTTTCTTCTCCTTTTTCCTTTTCATTGGAAATCATTGAGTCTCCAAACTTATCGTTATATGAATCACTAGACCTGCCATTAATATTATCTCTTTCTATCTCCAGTTGCATCGCCATTCTTCCTATACCGATCTTATTTTTCGTATAAATAGAAAAAGCAGTATCTTTACTTGAAAACTCATATTTGTCATTGTAATAACTGTAGTTTTCATTTTTAGATTTATTTTGGTCATCTATATTGTAGTTGTATTCAATCACCGTTCCGTTTTCATAATGGTCTTTCGCAAAGTCTTTTGGTTCCTCTGCTTTTATTTTATTTCCAAAAACCATAAAACTAAGACCAAGAATTCCTAATTTTGCAGCTTTCCATATTCTATTTTCTTTTTCCATATTTTTAGGTCTAATATCCTCACAATTTTTTTCCATATTTTTCATATTCCCCCACCAATAATCAATTTTACATTACTTTTTGAACACAAATGAGACATATAAACTTTTCGTTTTTAAGGCTTTGTAGAAATCCTATGAAGATAAAATAAGATTTCTTCGTCATTAGAATACATAGATTGTAGACAAGTGCTTTCATCTTAATTTCCTTCTTCTTTACCTCGATGAGTCTGCTCTGCAGATCTCCACCAAATTTTCTCTTGA
>JAVZCX010000050.1:0-4140 GCA_038874185.1 Candidatus Micrarchaeia archaeon | reverse complement strand
ACACTTGCTTCTCTTCTCTTAGTTGAACCACTGATCCTTCAACTAAATGGAAAAGACACAAATACAAAAGGATTTAAAAATCAAATGAGTAATACTATAAAGGTGGAAAGGATGGGTGATAAAGTGGGTCCTGGATTCAAAGAAATAAAGAAAGAGACAAAGGAAGAAGTTAAAAAAGATATTGAGAATTTCATAGGCATACCTATAAACGATACTCGAGCGCTCATTAAAGCTTACAATGAGATAAAACAGAAAAGAAAAGATCCTGCATATGACAAAACGTATAAACAAGTATGGAACGAACTCTTAAAAAATAAAGCTAAGATTAATGAATTTAATACAAGATGGGAAATAGCTGAAAAAAACACCGGAGCTGGAATAGCTGAAAAAAACACCGAAGCTGGAATAGCTGAAAAAAACACCGAAGCTGGTTTTCTAAAGAAATTAAGTGAGGGATTTCACATTTTACCTTTCCTTATGTCTCCAACCTATGAAAAATATCTAAAAATGAAAAATGATCCTTCTTTTATAAAAATGTATGGCGATTGGAAAAAATATGTATCGAAATTCAAAGAAACTGATGAAGAAAGAAAAAAGTTTGAAAAGTTCAATGGATACTGGAAAGCATACGAAAAGATCGATAAATATATGACTGAGGAAATTAGAAAGGAAATGGAAATTAAATCCTATATATATCTGGATGAAAATGGAAAGGAGCGGAAGCTCGAAATTGATCCCAAAATAATAATTGATATAATAGCACGAATCAAAAATAAAGATGAAGAAAATATTGTACTAAGTTTATATAATCCTAAGTATCCGAATAGAGTATCAAATGATGTTAAAGAAATGATAAATAATATTCTTACAAAGTTGAATACAGGTATAGTTTGTCAAGAAACAAACACTTATGCCACTACAGCTGAGTCATTGACTATAAGAAAGTACACGATGGTGATAAATAAGATTTATTCTTTTATACCTATGGATTATAAAAATGGAACGGAAGCTATAGACGCGTTTAAGAAGCTTGGAGAACAAATAAAAAAGAATCAAAATTCAAACGATTTCAATAAATTTTTAGCACTCTATGCTAATATAAATAAATTGAGTGAAAATTATAAATTCACCAAGGAAAATAAAGAAGAAATCGATAACATTTACTATGAAACACTGGCGACATATAATGCAAAGCTATTAAGTCTTGCGTACAAACAAATGATAGAGGATCCATACAATATCGCATCGCAAGCAGAATTTCTTGAAACTTACAAAAGAGTCACTAGTGGACAATATGGACCTCTTGGAAATCCTATCTATGAAAAAACGCTTTCTGAAATTTCAATAAAGGAAACTGGAATGAATTACCCACAACTTAAAAGCCAATATGATAGTCTTCTTACAATATTAAGTGAAATTGAAAAACTTATAAATTATGCCAGAATTAATCCTGAAAACGGTACAAAAGAATATGAAGAATTCAAAAAAACCATAGATAATCTTTCACAATATGATAAGAAACTAATAACAAATCTTTTACAGCAAAAATATGGATCTGATTTAATTGAAGAATATAAAAATATTCTTAAAGATGAAGGATTTAGAAAATGGAGAAATGAATATATCACAGAAAAAGGATTTCCACAAGAGCTTATAAACTTAAAATTAGAAACGCAGTATCTGATATATAAAAAAGTTGTACCTGAACTGAAGAATAAAGGAATGTATAATGAAGAAACACTACAAAAACTTGTTAATGCGCTAAAGAGTGTTGATGAATATGCACACAATGAATACTTAAAATATACCTTCCCAATTTTATTTGAGCGATTTCCAAATGACTTTGACATGATCACTGGATTATCTAGAGCGTATCAGGAAAGTGTAAAAAGTGTTCAGTTTGAAAGAAAGAAATATGAAAACGTAAGAGAGTTTTGGACCCAGGCAGGCGACGATATTAAAAGAATGCTATCACAGAATATTCTACAACTTATAAACGAATTCAAACAGCTTCCGGAAGAAGAGCAGCTTAAAATAAGAAGTCAATTGGACCTTTATATGCAAGCAATAAGAGCCTTACCAACCATAGGTTTAGAGAGCGTAACAATACCATATAAATATATAGATTTATTTAATATCACTGATTTCTCTACAATAGAAAGAATGCTGTCTACACAAGAAGCTGTAAGAAGACAATATCCTCCAGGCGTATTTATGGAAGCAGTTTCATATTTTATAGTAATAGATATTCTGGGGGAAACAGCTCGTCAGGTAACCCGAAGAACATATTCAGAAAAACCAAAATTCACTTCTTATGCCGGCGGATTGAGAGCGGAAACTGGAGAATCAACAACAACTACTTTTATAGGTGAAGCTAGAGGACCGGAAAGTGTTGTACAAACTGGCACCACTATTCAAGGAGAAAAAGTAAATGCTGCCAACTTATATATAGAAGGTATTAGAGCCCCTTATATTGGAGATATTAATACATTCAAATTTGACTATCGTGATGAAGAAGCTGTTAATCTCTATTTAAATACATCTATCCCTAACAAATACAATTATGTCAGTGTAGCATTCTATAATAATAGTGGAACGTATGATGTGAAGAACTACATTAGAATATTAGAAAATGGTAAAAGTCGCTGGATAAATATCTTCAGTACCAAATTAAGTAAAGAAGAGACAGAAAAATGGTATGGAAGATACTATGATGGCACTACAGATATAAGAGGAATCGAGGAAGGTGGAAAAGCGGTGGGGTATGTTGCAGCTACTCAAGTCACAAATTCTATTGCTATAGCAAATATACATAGCTACTCAAGTGATGCATTGGGAATAATCTATAACAAAACAAAAAGTGATGGTGGATTAATAAAACAGGATACAAAAATTGAAGCAAAGATTCTTTCAACAAATATTGAAATAGAAGAACCTAAGAAAGTAGGTGAGGAAGAAAAGAAAGAAAAGCTAGGAGAAATAAGGGCAAAAGAAATTGCAGTTAAAACAATCATAGGTCAAAAATTAGAGGTAAGCGCAGCTAGAGATTTAGAGAACAGAAGAGAAGCTTATTATTTCAAAAACTTTATACATAATAAGAAATATCAGGAATTTGGATACTACTCAAGCTTGACAGATTACCTTAAGACAAAGGCTGGAAGCGCGTACATAGAAACACCACTTGGAGAATCCTTAACTGCATGGACTTTAGCAAAGGCGATTGACATCAATGGCCATAGTGATGTAAGTGCAATAAATTCTCTTGAGATTGAGGGAATCGGTGAAATCCAAATTAGCGGCGGCTACGAGGGCAGAAATAAAGTTACAACTCTGAAATTTATGGGTAATAATATTGGAATAGAAGCAGCAACAAAGAAAGAAAAAGATAAAGTAACTTCAATTCTTAATTCTGAAATTGGCATAAGCAGAGTCAACCTTGGTGGCATGTATGCAAAGGAAGGAAAGAGAGAGGAGTATGGTGCTGGTATAACATTCCCGTTGGGAAGGTGGTTAGTAACAACAAGAAATGCTCTTTTAGATGGATACAAATGGAATGCAAATAAAGTAGGTTGGCTGATAGGGGGACAACTTTATCCACACGGACCCCTATCTGTAGCACTTGTCAGTAGTGGAGAAGTGTATAAGGATGAAAACCTTGAAAACAGTGTAAAGAATCTTAATTTTGGGGTATTTGTTAGAAACTGGCCAAAAGGTGAATTTTTCCTAGTAGTTGATGATAAATATAAAAATGTAATAGTCACTGGCGGGGATGAGATAAATAAGTTTGGAATAAAGTCAGGATATACCTATTATTCTGTCAAACCAGATAGAATTGATTCTATTACTTTCTCTGGAAAATATGAAAATGATATAATAAATAAAAAGAATATTCTTTCAACCGATTTAAACTTTAAACGCACAACTGAAAATAAGATCATTGGAATATCTGGCTCTGTCTCATATGAAAGAGAAAATGAAGAAAAGGCAAAGGGTATTCTTAATATTAATTTCTACTATGCACGAAGATTCTAATTTAATAATCAGACATTTTGAAATATATCACTGTCCTACTTTAGTTCAGAATATAATATTCCTGGAATGCAAATATTCGAGTAATTAGAAAATTCTAAAGATAAAAAC
>JAVZCX010000049.1:0-4214 GCA_038874185.1 Candidatus Micrarchaeia archaeon | reverse complement strand
GTTGTCTGGATGCCTGACTTTGCAGGAAAGTGGATGAGTAATTTCGTAGAGGATGCAAAGGATTGGTGCGTATCAAGACAAAGATACTGGGGAATACCTTTGCCAATATGGAAATGTGAAAACCCTGAATGTAACGAGCTCAAGGTGATAGGATCTGCAACTGAGCTTGGACAAAATCTCAAGGATTACCATAGGCCAGAAATAGATAAAATAGAGTTTGAATGTCCTAAATGCAAATCAAAAATGAAAAGAGTGCCGGATGTGTTAGATGTCTGGTTTGATT
Source organism: Candidatus Micrarchaeia archaeon (assembly GCA_038874185.1). GTDB lineage: Archaea > Micrarchaeota > Micrarchaeia > CABMEP01 > CABMEP01 > DTQF01. The sequence goes on along the minus strand of JAVZCX010000049.1, from coordinate 3,931 downwards.
CTGGTAATGCAATCTGGGCAGGATTGAGGGATGGAGAAGAAAAATACTATCCTTCAGATATGATTATAGAAGGAAAGGATCAGATAAGGGGATGGTTCTACTCATTACTGGGTTCAGGAGTGGTTTTAAATAATGAAATTCCTTACGAATCACTGATAATGCATGGATATGTGGTTGATGAAAAAGGAAACGCAATGCACAAGTCATTAGGAAACTATGTTCCTTGGGAAGATGTAATATCAAAATATCCTGCAGATGCAGTAAGGTTGATGGCGCTCAGCAATACAACATGGGATGACCTCAAGTTTAATTGGAATGAAATGAATGAGGCAAAGAATGAATTAATGATAATAAACAACATGGCTACATTTATAGAAAGATTTTACAAACCTATAGAGAAAAGGCAAGAAAGCACGATGGTAGAAGATTTATGGTTGGAATCAAAAACAAATTCTCTGATAAAAGAAGTAACAGAACATATGGAGAAAGGAGAGAGCTTCCTTGCTCTAAGAAAGATAAGGAACTTCCTTATTCAGGATGTAAGCAGGTTCTACATGAAACTGATAAAGAAAAGAGAGGACATATCCTGTCTCTACGATTCTTTCTTCAAGGCAATTCTTCTTGCAAGTCCATTCATACCATTCACTGCTGAATCCATCTACCAAAGAATATATGCAAAAGACAAGAAAGAAAAAAGTATATTCTTCCATGAATGGCCAAAGGTAGAAGAAAATAAGATAGATAAAGAGCTTGAAAACCAGATAGAGATAGCTAAAGAGATGGCTGAAATCTGCAATTCAATGAGGGCTTCTGCAAACGTAAAGCTAAGATGGCCTCTGGAAGAAGCAGTGATAGTAAGCAGGAGCATAGAAACTGCAAATGCAATAAAGAATGTTGACAAAATAATAAGAATGCTTGCAAACCTTAAGCACGTTAAAATTGACGATAAAACAAGGTTTGCAATTTCGAATGACATACAAAACGAACTAGACCAAAAAGCAATAGAAAAGATAACTGAGCTGAAATCTAAAGACGAAGCCGCCTTCCTAAAAGGCATGATTGAGATTGGAGAAAAGAAAATTGATTTCAGCAAGTACATAACAATCGATGGAGCAGAAAAAATGAAGGAATATCAAATCAAGGCTTCGCCTTACGGAGTTATATTGCTAAAGACAAAGGTAGATGAAGAACTAAGAGCTGAAGGAATAATGAGCGAAGTAAGGAGAAGAATCCAATCAATGAGGAAAGAAATGAATCTAATTGAAAAAGATAAAATAGAGGTATATATCAAGGGCTCGGACGATATGGAAAAGCTTATCAAAGAACACAGTCCTCAAATACTTGGAGAAATCAATGCAAAGGAAATCAAGATCGGAACTGGTGGAAAACTGAAAAGGAGCTGGGACATAGAAGACGAAAAAGTAACGATTGGAATAACCCAAATTGAATGAAGATGCACGTGAATGGCGCTGTGAAATGAAGTAAAATAATTTTCATTACTTTTTTTATTATGTGATTCAATGAAGATAGGTTATCCATGCATAAACAACAGTATTGGTTGTACTGCTAATTCCACATTTAGGCTTGCAAATTATTCAGAAGAAAACATGAAGGAAAAGATATCCAACAATCTTTCCTGCCTTAAAAAAATACTGGAATATAATGTAAAAAATGAATTGCTTTTTTTCAGAATAAGTTCAGATATTGTGCCGTTTGCTAGCCACCCGATATGTAAATTTGATTGGCAGAAATATTTTTCAAAAGAATTTAAAGCGATTGGAAAATATATCAAAGAAAAAAACATTAGAATATCAATGCATCCTGATCAATTTGTCTTGATAAATGCAAAGGACAAAAGAATAATAGAAAGCAGCATTAGAGAATTGAATTATCATTGTGATGTACTTGACCTAATGGGGCTTGATAGTACTGCAAAAGTGCAAATACATGTCGGAGGCGTATATGGAAATAAGGAAGAATCTATTCAAAGATTCATTGAAAACTACAAAAAATTACCGAATAAAATAAAGAAAAGGCTTGTTATAGAGAACGATGAAAGAAATTATTCTTTAAAGGATTGCGTTGCTATATATCAAGAGACAGGAATTCCTGTTCTTTTTGACTCTTTCCACCATATCTGCTTTAACAACCGTGAAAAAAGAAGAGAGGGTATAGAAATTGCAATGGATACTTGGGAAGAAAAAGATGGAGTATTAATGACAGACTATAGCTCACAAGAAAAAAATGCAAAGATAGGAACTCACACTAGGCACATAGATATAAATGACTTTAAAAGATATATAGAAGAAACAAAAAACTTAGACTTTGATATAATGTTAGAAATAAAAGATAAAGAAAAAAGTGCGCTAAAAGCAAAAAAATTGATCTATTATTAATTAATTCTTACATTGACTTGAATTTTCTTCTCTTTTCCATATCTCCCCAGCAATCCTTGCAGATCACTACGTGCTTATTCTTCTGTGGTCTTTTCGAGGACTTTGTGCAATCCTGGCATATCTTTCTTCCACAGAATGGATCTAATTCAACATAGTGCACTTCTTTTTTGCATCTTTCACAAAGCATTTAATCACCATTAATCGAGCATATCCATCTTTACGTTTATATTAGATAAAAAGATAAGAATATATAGTAAGATGAAATTATAAAACCTTTGTTTTGATGGTTTTAATCGCAATTAAATCTTAAAGACCCATCATTTTTATATTTTGTGTATCATATAACTATCACTATAATAGACTCTGTTTTCTCCTATCAAGAAACTAAGGCGACCATTATGAAAGAAATCTCAAAGATAGCTAAGTCATTCACATGCGAATGCGGAACAGTCAATAAGTTTGAATTCGAAACAGATTTCGATGTCCATGATATAAGAATGGCGGTAAAGTGCCAAGCGTGCGGAAGGGAAAGAACAATAGAGTTGATGAATTTCTTCAGAAAACATCCAACATTCATACAGCCGATAATTCAATCTGAATATTCAAACCAAAATGATGATTTTGTTGGTCAAATAGCACAGCAAAATCAATTTCTAGCAAACATAGCCCAAAATCAACAAGATCTTCAGGCTCAGCCACAGATTTCCAATGATGCATTTTCTGAAGCAATGCCATTGGGTATTCTGCAGGAAAACCAATCTAATAATCAATCCAGTCCAATGAACATGTTCGATTCGGATAGTGCGGCAGATATAGTGGGCAACAAGCCTGACGATCCTTCAATTAAGCAGGTTGATACTCAAGAAAAACCAGCTCAAAGTATATATGCTGGGCTTTTGGACCTAAATTTGATTCAGGAAGATGACGGAATATATGAACCATTTAGAAAGGAAGAACCCAATTATGGAAATGAGATCCCCAGTAATGGCGTAATAATTGACAATCAAGAAAATGCAGTTGAAAAATACAGAGAAAAAAGTAAAGAAAGAGACGACGAAGAAACATTCTCTGCCTTGTTTGGTAACCTTTAATGCTGGACTAATTAATCAAAATGAACTATCAATGAATTACTTAAGTATATAAAAAGTGATAAAATGACAAGTATAAATAAGAAATATCCAAGAGAATGCTCTTATTTTACTGATAAGATATTTCTATCTTCCATTGGAATAAAGAAAAACGGAAAAATTGTACAGGAATTCTACCACAAGTGCAATCTTAATGAAAGTATAATGTGCAAAAGGAGTGCCAAGCTTGATCCTCCTTTCCTAGGCATATCTCGTGCCTGTGTCATAAAAGATAGGGAATAATCTATTAGTGACTCAAATATTTAGGTTCTGGCTCTGGACCTACAACTGCTTTTATTCTTCTTACTCCTGCAGAAACCGATTCTTCTTTTATTATCTTGAAATGACCGAGTTCAGCAGTATTTGAAACGTGGGGTCCAGTGCAAACCTCCATTGAAAAGTCACCGA
>JAVZCX010000048.1:0-4261 GCA_038874185.1 Candidatus Micrarchaeia archaeon | reverse complement strand
CTTTGAAATATGATTACACCCATAACAGAAAGAGGCTTGTGCAGGACGGGCATATGGGAAGAATATCCAGCTTCCTTCTCATAGCCGTACTGCTGGTTTCTCCATTTGTTGAGGATAAGCAGCTTTCAGATTTCTTTACATTCATGATAGCAGTACTCTTGCTTTTAATTATGATAATTGCATTAAAAGTTTTGAAAGATACTGAAAAGGGAATAAAAGACAAAACAACAAGAAAATTCACTGTATGGTCTTGCTATCAGGTTGTTTTCATGAGCATAGGCGCATTTTTCAATACAGTTGCAATATTGGCAAGCCTTCCGCCTGCAGCAAACCTGATAAGAATACCAATGTCTATCCTAGTTGCATATGCAGCTTATAAGGTTTCAAAGAATTTAATAAAAGTAGAAGAAGAGTAAGGTGGTCTTATGGATTCAATTCTTCCAAAAAGAAGAGAGACATTTCAGGTAAAGGTTGGAAACATAACTATTGGCAGCCAGCATCCAATCGTAGTCCAGTCAATGACAAATACCAATACAGCTGATGTTGATTCAACTGTAAAACAGATAATAGAACTTAATCAAGCTGGATCAGAAATGGTAAGATTCACAGTAAAAGATGAAGAAATGGCAAAGGCAGTTCCAGAGATAAAGAAAAAACTTATCGACCAGGGATACACCCTTCCTTTAATAGGAGATTTCCATTTCAACGGGGATATTCTTCTTTCAAAATATCCAAAGATGGCAGAGTCTCTTGACAAATGGAGGGTCAATCCAGGAAACGCAGGAAGCGATGAAAGATTTAGAAATATTATAAAGCTTGCAATAGACTACAACAAGCCTATAAGGATAGGCGTAAACGGAGGTTCATTGGATCAAAAACTTCTTGCAAGGATGATAGAAAAGGATTTGAAGAAACCAAAAGAAAAGCAGCTTGGTTCCCACAGGGTTTTTCTTGATGCAATGATAAAGAGCGCATTGACGTCTGCAGAATCTGCAATAGAGGCAGGAATGCCAGAAAATGCAATTATACTTTCAGCTAAGGTCTCAAATGTGAGAGATCTGATTTATGTTTATTCCAATCTTGCAAGGAAATGCAAGTTTCCTCTTCATCTTGGGCTGACAGAGGCTGGAGGAGGATCAAAGGGAATTGTTGCATCAGCACAAGGAATAGGAATTCTTTTGAATCAAGGAATCGGGGATACGATTCGTGTTTCTATCACTCCAAGGCCAGGGCACAGCAGGACTGAGGAAGTGATTGTTGCTCAAGAAATACTTCAAACCCTTGGCCTTAGGGCATTCTTCCCGATGGTTACAAGCTGCCCAGGATGCGGAAGAACAACAAGCACTGTTTTCCAGACAATCGCAGAGGAGATAAGTAATTATCTTCAGCAGCAGTCTCAGGTTTGGAGGGCGCAGGGATACAAGGGATTTGAAAACATGAAGGTTGCAGTTATGGGTTGCATTGTGAATGGCCCTGGGGAGTCAAGAGAAGCAAACATAGGATTAAGTCTACCAGGCTCTGGTGAAACACCTTCAGCCCCTGTGTTTGCAGACGGAAAGCAGATTGCAACCCTGACAGGGGATGCAAAAACAATAGCAGATCAATACAAGAAATTGATAGAAGATTATGTGAAAAGTCATTATAAATAAACGATTAAAAAAGGAAATAGTTATAAAATTATCTATTAAATACTATACCATATTTTAAGCTTTTATTTCTTAGAATATTGCAATTGATTTGGTGGGTTAAATGAAGAAAATTGTAGGTATATTTTTGGCTTTCTTCTTATTTGGATTGCTGAGTGCAGTCTCTATCGATTTAATCTCTCCTGAAAACAACACGTTCACAAATCAAAAAACTGTTGCTTTTATGTTTAATGCTACAGATAATGAAACTACAAATTTAATTTGTAGTTTATATATCAATAGTGCATTGAATATGACGAATTCAAGCGTTGAAAATAACTCAATAACTATATTCACACAGATTTTTTTTGATGGTAATTACTTATGGTACATAAATTGTAGTAACGGAACAGATTTTGCTATTTCAGAAATCAGAAATTTAACTATTGATAGTTATCCAGTCAATGTATCATTTACAATTGTTGAAGAACCTGATTACTTTGTTTCAAGTGATCCAGCCAATAATAGAATAACATTACTTGTTAACGCATCAGATATTGGACCCGCTGGAATTGACTATTTAACTGCAAACTTCACAGCGCTGCGGCAACCAGGGATATCTTATATTAATATGACATATAATGATACAACAGGATTGTGGAATGCAACTATAACAGTTACTAATGTAAGTAATTTTGAATTCACTCCACTTAATGTTTCTGTATTCGGTCAAGATAAAGCAGGAAATGGTTTAGTAGGTTGGACATATACAACAGTAATACTCTATAACATGTCAGTTCCCCCAGTAGGATCAGAATGTCAAGCATGGGGTCCGTTGATGACGAATCTTACAAAAATATCTGACTTTAATTCGGTAAACTTTATAATAGACTTACAAATGAATATTTCATGTTTAACAAATACTACATTTAGTTCACCATATCCTTCTTGGCTTAACGAAATGACAACATTAGCACTATTAAACTTTTCAAATGTAAATCTTTCAGATCAATCAATAGGAATGAAACTTGGAAATTTATTCCAAAATATAAAAGTAAATATTACATTACCGGGTCAATTTGGGGATTCAAGAATATATGTTAATAGCTATGCTTTACAAGAATTTGATACAAATACAACTATAAAGTTATTCCATCTTCCATTTTTGTCAAAGCCTGAAATAGAATCTGATGGAGATGCAAAAGGATTAGATAATTCTTTCCAAATTCTTTGGGAGCAGGGAATTGGAGAGGGAAATCTTACTTTCAAGGTTAAAGGTTTTTCTGGTTACAATATAAGTGACAGTTCTCCTCCAGTTATAAAATTAGAAAATATAGATAATGGCTCATACGTTAATTCATCAACACCATTGATCAATCTGACTTTAAATGGAACAAAGACAAAGATAAGTTATTTGTTTGTAAAAATAGATGATGTAAACTATACTTATAATACTACAGTTAATGAGACAAATTGTCAAGAAACTTTAGATCCAGAAATAATGAGTTGTGTATTTACTTCTTCGAACCTTTCTCAAGGTAATCACACTTTATTTATTTTAGCAAGAGATTATGGAGGAAGTAACGGAAATGTTGCAAACAAATCAATTGTTTTCTTTGTAGATTCACTGAAACCAACATTAAATGTTTCCTCTCCTGAAAATGACACAGTCTATAACTCAGTTACAATTAATGTAATAGGAACATCATTAGATTCAAATTTAAATTATACGAATGTCTCTATATATAACATTACGAATGAAATTGAGAATTATTCGATTACAAGTAACTCAAGTTGGATAATGAGATTTATCTTAAAAAACGGCAGTACATATAACGTATCTATAAAGACATATGATAAAGCAGGAAATTATGAAACCATTTTAATAAAGAATATTACTATAAATGATTCGTATGCACCAAATATAACTGCGATAAGTGCAACTACGTCAGGCTTGACGGTAACGTTAAGTGTTACTACTGACGAATTTGCAGTATGCAGATTTGCAACTAGCGATATTGATTATGAAAACATGTCAAATATGACAACTACAGGAGGAGTGTCACACAGCCATTCAATAACATATAGTTCAACAACATCAGGAACATATTATGTAAGATGTGCAGATCCGATTGGAAACACAATGAATACTTCAAATAGCACTACATTTAGTGTTGTAAAGTCTTCAGGAGGTTCAGGTTCTTCAAGCCAGCAGACAACAAATATAACCACACCTTTGCCTCCGATCACACCGCCAGTGACTCAACCGCAACCTGAAGAAACACCAGCTCCAACAACACCTGTAAGCATTGTTTCATCAACTGCTTCAACAGTTGTATTTAGCTTGAATGCAGTTGCTGGAGAACAAATAATTATAGATGTTTTAAAGATGGCAAGCGGAGTTGCACAAGGCACTGGAATATCAAAGATATCAATCACTACAAGATCTGCAGTGTCTAATGTACAGGTTTCAATAAAACCAGTTGAAAAGCCAGCTTCAATCCAAGAACCAGCAAAGAAGGTTCTCAATTATATAGAGATTGACTTTGGAGGAGCAAGCGATGCAGTTCAAAGCGCAAAGATAACATTCACACTGAAGAAGTCAGACATCAGGAAGCAAAACATAGATTCAGATA
>JAVZCX010000047.1:754-4858 GCA_038874185.1 Candidatus Micrarchaeia archaeon | reverse complement strand
GCAATGATGTGGATGTCACACCAGTCATGATTGCAGTGACAACAACCTTGTCTCCAAGTTCTGGCATGAGTCTTGCTCCCCAGATTACGTTTGCATTGTTGTCAAATGCCTGAGTTATTCCTTCACCAATCTTGGTTGCCTCACCCAATGTAAGGTTTGCACCACCTGCTATGTGGATAAGAGCTCCCTTTGCACCCTCATAACTGACATCGAGTAATGGGTGTTCGAGCGTGCTCTTTACTGCATCTTCAACCTTGTTTGTTCCCTTTCCTTCTCCAACAGAAAGCATTGCAACTCCACCATTGCCCATGATTGCTCTTATGTCTGCAAAGTCAATGTTGATGAGCGATGGGGTCATTATTGTATCAGATATTCCCTTTATTGCTCTTGCAAGGATCTCATCTGCTACATTGAATGCCTCGTTCATTGGCAAGTTTGGCACATATTGAACTAATCTGTTGTTGTCAATCACAACTACAGTGTCACATGCCTTTCTTAACTCATCTAATCCCCATCTTGCCTTTTCTGTTCTTGCTCTCTCAAGAGAGAACGGGTATGTAACCATACCAACTACTATTGCACCCTCTCTCTTTGCAACCTCTGCAACAACTGGTGCAGCACCTGTACCTGTACCTCCTCCCATACCTGCTGTAAGAAATACTAAATCTGCTCCGCTTAACGCCTCTGCAAGCTTGTCCTTTGATGCCTCGGCTGCCTTTCTTGCAACCTCAGGATATCCTCCAGCACCAAGACCTCTTGTTATTGATTGACCGATTAATAATCTCTTGTGAGCCTCTGTTATCTTAAGGTGGTTGACATCAGTGTTTATTGCTATTGTATCTGCTGTCTTTATTCCAGATCTCATTATTCTTGTGATGCTGTTGCATCCTCCTCCACCTACTCCTACTACAGAGATTCTGATCCTGTCAGATCCAAGGTAATCCTTCTCCGGTGCCTTGGTCGCCTTAACTGTGGTTCCAGATGTAAACGAACTTAGGAAGCTTTCCATTTCAACACCCTGCCTCAAATATTATTTTCCACTAAAAAATTAAGTGGACTGGCTGCATTGCAGCCAGCTAACAAATTCAACCAATTATTTCAATGTCACCATAAACTGGTGATTCTGCTTTTTGCTCTTCAAGTGGCACTCCAACAACACTTGCGCCCTTTACTCCAGTAACGATTGCAACAATTTCTATCTTGCCATCATATCCTGGGATAAGTCTTGCACCCCACTTGACGCTTGCTGTTGAATCCATTCTTTCAGTTATTATTTCTCCTGCCTTGATTGCATCTCCTAATGTCAGGTCGTTTCCACCAGAGATGTGAATTAAAGCACCCTTTGCTCCTTCGAAGTCAACATCAAGCAATCTGTTCTTTAGAACTCCTTCTGCAGCTGCCTGAACCTTGTTTGTTCCTCTTCCTTCACCAACTGCAATGAAACCTACATCTCCTGCAGACATGATTGCTCTCACATCCGCAAAGTCGATGTTGATTAATGAAGGTTGTGTGATTGTCCAGACAAGTCCACCAATTGCTCTTGCAAGGATCTCATCCGCAACTCCGAAAGCCTCGTTCATTGGAAGGTTTGGAACCAATTGAACTAGTCTGTTGTTGTCGATTATAATTACGCTGTCTGCATGCTTCCTAAGCGCCTGAATTCCTTCATCTGCTTTGCTTCTTCTTGCCTTTTCAAGTGCAAATGGGTAGGTAACCATAGCCACTACTATTGCACCCTGTTCTTTTGCAATTTCTGCAACAACAGGAGCAGTTCCTGTACCTGTACCTCCTCCCATACCTGCACATATGAATACTAATTGTGCGTCCTTCAATGCTCTTTCGATTAAAGGCTTGTCAATTTCTGCAGCCTTTCTTCCTACATCAACATATCCTCCAGCACCAAGACCTCTTGTTATTGATTTACCAACAAGAATCTTCTGTATTCTCTCATCCAATGTCAGCAAGTGCTGATTGTCAGTGTTGACTGCAATCAGGTCTGCACCCTTGACACCGTATTTAAGAAGTCTCTGAAGGGTGTTGTTTCCTCCACCACCGCAGCCCACGACTGCGATCTTAATTCTTTCAACTGGACCAAGATTTGCCTCAGTCTCAGATTGTCCTGTAACAGATTTGATTAAGCTTTCCATTACAATCGCCTCAATATTGCTATTAATATATAATATTTAAATATGTTTCTTTTTTCTTTTTTTCTTCGTCGTAAATTTTTTGAAAAATTTTCAATTTTGAAGAAAGAAAATAACCATTTTAATACATTGCAATTTTTTGACGGCTCAAAAATAAAAAGATAGTTTTAAAAATATTGAATTATAATTCTTGTCATTATATAGAAATTTATTAAAAATATTGAATTATAATTCATTTAATTTGCATATTATGTGCTGTCAAAATATTGTTAACAACGAGTGATATAATGCCAAAAAAGAGAAAATATAGGAAGATAGGTTCGGTTCCTAATGTAAGAATATTCAAGCCATTTGGAAATAAAGTAAATCATTTAGATGAGATCGTATTAACAATCGATGAATTCGAAGCACTAAGACTTGGCGAATTAAACAATCTTAAACAGAAACAAGCAGCAAATAGAATGTGGATTTCTCAATCTACTTTCAATCGTCTTCTTAAATCAGCTAGAAAAAAGATTGCTTTGGCAATTATAGCGGGAAAACAAATTAGAATCGAATCAAGCAAATAAACAAAACGTAAATGAATTTAGTCATCAGATTATTTCTTCGATATTTCCGTCTGCAGCTTTTTCAATCCTTTCCATTATTGCTCTTCCTATTCCGAATTCATAAACTCCTTCAATTAAGATAACATCGAAATTATTTTTATCAGCATTTCTCAACTCTTTAAATAGACAACGGGCCATTTGAATATGGTTTTCATACTCTGTGATGTTTCCTAATTTAGAAAATTCTTTCTTCATTTTTTCAGGTATTGGTTCTGAGAATATTATCTTTACTTTTTTCTTTTTATTGGATAATTTTTCTGCAGCATATGCCATATTTATTATTGTTTTCATCCTTCCATCCTTTCTTCTTCCTATGAATACCTTTGCATCTGGAGAATAGTGTTTATATTTCATACCGGGAGAAAGAAGTTTTTCGCAGTTCTTTTTGCAGATTTCAATATTCTTCTTTAGTTCTTCTTCTATTTGTTCTTTTGTTATGTACCCTTCTCTTAAAATAGTATATGGTTCAGACACCATATTAATTACAGTTGATTCGATACCTATCTTACATTGGCCACCATCTATAATTAATGGAACCTTTCCTTGAAGATCAGAAAACGCATCCTTTGCATTAGTAGCACTCGGTTTTCCTGAAAGGTTTGCAGAAGGAGCAGCTATAGGAAATCCTGATGTTTTGATTATATCTAATGCAACAGAGTGATTCGGCATTCTTATCGCAATAGTATCTAATCCTGCAGTTGTTATCTCTGGTACTAAAGTATTTTTCTTTAATATCAAAGTTAAAGGTCCGGGCCAAAATTTATTCATTAGTTTATTAGCATCTTCACTTATCTCTTCAACTAAGAATTTTAACATTTCTAAAGATGATATATGAACGATTAATGGATTGTCTTTGGGTCTGTTTTTTATTTTAAATATCTTGGAAACAGCGCTAGAGTCAAATGCATTTGCACCTAAGCCATAAACAGTTTCGGTTGGAAACACTATAACCTCTCCAGAATTTAGTAATGATGAAACTTCTTCTATTATTCTTTTATATTCATGTGCATGTAGTTTTCTTACATCGATTATTTTAGTGTTGATAATCTGTTCTTCTTTTGGATTGAGAATTCGATTATTTTTATTTTTTTCTTTTGCTTCTTTCTCTTTTTTATTTCCTTTCAAATCCATAATCTACACCATATAATAACCAACAGAACTAATTTTGGCTTAAAATTTAACGAAATTTTTCTTTATATATTTAACGATTTTTTAATGCAAATGTAAAATGAGATCTAAACCTTGATTTTTCCAATTATTCTCATCTTTCCTTCTGGCCTTAGTAAAAGATACTCATTTCCAGGAATGATTACAATATCTTTATCTGATTTAAGTTTTATCTTTCCATCTGA
>JAVZCX010000047.1:0-744 GCA_038874185.1 Candidatus Micrarchaeia archaeon | reverse complement strand
TATTGAAGATGTGCAGCGATAAATATTTTGCTGTTTTCTTTTACTTCTTCTGTGTAATACTTATTCTTTATGAAATCGCCTTCTATTTCCTTTGCAGATTTTAATTCCTGCTTTGAAAATAAATGCCCTCGTTCTACCTCTTCAACGCTGACTCCTTTTAGTGCCAAGCCAACTCTTTCTCCTATTTCAGCGGATTTTACGTCTTTATCATGGACTTGTATGGATCGAATAGTTACTTTTTTTCCTCCAGGATATATCCCGAATTCATCATGGACATTTACATTCCCTCTTGCCACGCCAAGAACGACAGTTCCAACGCTTTTAACGTCGAAAGCGGCATCGATTATTACATGTTCTATTTCTGATTTTTTATTTTCAAATTTTGCAATTCTTGGATATATTTCAGATGGAACCTTATCTACAATTATGAACGATTCAAGCACAGTTCCTCTCACTAAATTTACAAATTTGTCTTTTTCGACATAGTCATCAAATATAATCAATCCTTTGTTTATTCCTAAAAGGTCAAGCGCTATTATGTATTCTCCCAATTCTTTATCTAATTTTTTAACAACTAAAATCGCTGCATCCGCCATTGCCAAGCAGTGAGTTAGTGATTGAAGCTTTTCTGGATAGCTTGTAGGAACTAAGAAAGTTGCAGTTAGTTCTCCGCCTTGCATGTCACTTCCTTTGTAATTATATATCGTAAAATCAGTAACAGTTCCTTTTTTTCCAAGTTCTTTT
>JAVZCX010000046.1:0-5158 GCA_038874185.1 Candidatus Micrarchaeia archaeon | reverse complement strand
GTAACAGCATATCAAGATTTCTATGGAATATGGATTCCAATCCTTGCGGGTTCTGGTGTGCTTGGAACAGCCCAATACTGCCTGACAGACCCATGCCCGTCATTTGATTTCTATGGTCTTCTTACCTCAGGAAAGACAAACAAGCCATGGACAGATGCATGGTTCAGGGAAGGATGCGGAAGATACTATTATGCAGCTGAAGGGTTATCATTTACAACCTTCTCAATGAAAGAAACGAACTATTCAATGTGCGATCCATCAAAGATGCTTGCCCTGCTTCAGACTGCTCAATGTGCAGTAGGCAAATATACATTAAAATCAGGAGCAAGTTAAAGAATAGCATCCATCATATAATAGTATTCTTGTAACTCCTATACTTATTATTGTTTTCTTATCTGATAAATTCTGAATCTAGAATTATTGGAACTTTTTATTTCTTTTATCTCATAGCCAGATAAGCTTCCAAATTGGTTTGGGTAAAGAACCTTAAAGATATTCTTGTTAGAATCAGACATAGGGTGTATGTATCTGAAGTAAGAAGAGTCTGAAGAATTCAGGATAAGAAGCTTGAAATATGAATCTTCAGCTCCGTTTATAATTATCCTGTTACTTAGAATGTTACCTGCAGAGTCTGTTGGTATTAAAAGATAATCGTGTTTGTAAGTCAAATAGGTTTGATAATATGTATCTCCTTGCTTTTGGATTCCAGCAAATGCAAAGGTTTCAAAAGTAACTGTAGCATTAACTAGTTTTGCATATTCCTTTGGAGAATCAAGTATAAACGTGTCTATTATAAGATAATCAAAGCTTGGTGTTCTGTTTGTGAACAAGAAAAGAAACGCCTCACTAGTTAAGACGTTATTTCCAGTTTCAACTGCGGATATTTTACTTATATTATCTCCATACACTGAAGCAAACGCAATTCTTCCATCCATGCCATTTATCCATGACAATGTATTAACAGTATCTAGATCAACAGTTTGTCTGTTCAACATGCTTGCAATTGCATATTCTATTGAGACCATTATGAGTGTCACGGTCAATAAATAAAGTAAGGTATGCTTATTCTCAAACGCAAGCATTACAACTGCTATCACAAGACCTATCAAAACAGATAAGCCAATCGCACCCACTCCTGAACCAAGTATTATCAAAGAGATAGCTGCAGCAATCGCACCACCAGCTATGGTGCTTAATATTCCTCTGTCTTTTATTTTATTTATTCTGCTGAATCCGTCTGCATTGAGTATGAATAAGACAGGAAGCGAGATGAGTGGCATGAAGAATGATGCAATTAATGCTATAATTCCAGTAAATACATATTTCATTTTTTTATTTGAATATAATACATAGATAGAAAGCAAAGACAAAGGAAGCAATGGAAGTATTTGATATATCTTTTCAAATCCGAATGAAGGTGTTGCAAACCCTCCAAGTAGTAGGAAAGTTAAATCTGATATTCCAAATGAGAAATTGTTTATGAATGCATATGAAGAAACCATTAGCAATGAAGATATGAAAACCGGAAGTTCGGATTGTTTGAAAACAACTCTTGATACAATGTATATAATAAATGCAAAAGCAATACCTATGAAAAGAGAGAGATTAGATACTTCCATCATCTTTTCCTTTCCCATGTTTAGACTTGAAGCTCGCTCATAGGTTAAAACACTGGGATTAGAAACCAACCCTAATAAGAAATAGGCATATAATAATATTATAACGAGATTCAAAACATCTTTCTTTGTGAATATGTTCTGCATTCAATCATCATTGTTTTTTTCAATAGAATAAGAATGATAAAGTCAGCAGCAATGCATCTTCCCCTCCAACAGGAGAGTACCAATAACATCGTGAACCGGCTTAGCTTCCGAGTTCGGAATGGGATCGGGCGTTTCCCGGTTCCTATGGCCGCTGACAATATAATATAGTGTGTAATATATTTAAATGTTTCTGAAATATTATAGCTATAAAACAAGCTGTTTTTATTTGAAGGTGAGGTTATTTCAAAAATAATAAGGTATGGAAAGGATCTTGCTATAATCATACCAGAAGAATTAGTAAAAAAGCTTGATCTAAGACCAGACACACCAATTAGAATATATGAGATAACTGCGGGAACTATAGCAATTGAGAAAGTAAAACTTCTTCCTTTATCCGAATCAGACATCAACATTTTGAACAAGCTTCTTCAGATTAAATTCGAAGAAAGAACTCCTGAAGTTGTAAGAAAAACATTCTCTCAAGAAGAATTGAAACTACTTGACGAACTTGTGAAGAAACACCTTGTGAATATTTACTACGGTGGGAAATATCTAAAGACAGGTGTTTATCAGGTTCCTAACCTTGTTTACAGACAGCTTCTTGAAAAGAGGCAGGAGGCAGCAAAGCCAAAGGAAGGTGTCGAAGAGAAAGAGCAGGCTGCCCAACCAAAGGAGCAAGAAAAACAGAAGAAGGAATCAAAAGAAAAGAAAGAACAGAAAGAGATCAAAAGAGAGGAGACGGATCCAATAAAAAGACTGAATAAGAATGGCTATCTTGTTCTTCAGTCCGAAGCAGATGCAAGAGAGATTTCAAAGCTTCTTGAGGATAAGATTCAGAAAAATCAGGTTACAGGAATAAGAGGATTCGATAAAAAATATTATCTTGTTAAGAATTCTTTCGTTCTTAAATTTCAATCCAAGATAAAATCAGTATTGAAATCTGGTCCTAAACAGGCGGACAAAATAGCTGACGCATTAGGCATTGAAGAAGAGGCAGCAATCGCACTTCTCACAGTTTTAAGAGAAGAAGGAGAAATAATAGAAAAAAGAAAGGGAACTTTTTCTTTGATAGATTGATTATATCTTGCCAGTAGTTATGTATCTTAGAACAAGAATAGCCACTATAAAGATAGCAGTTATAGCTATTACTATTCCGGGTTTAAGTTTTATTCCTCCACCTTCTGCTTCATAGAATCTAAATATACCTGCAGAACCTGCCGGGGTGGATACTGTTTGTTTTGCCATAATAATCACTATATTATCTATAAAATCACATATTGTCTAAAAATTTGTAATTATATTATACATCGTCAAGTTTATTAATTATTACGTTCATTTAATTTTATGAAGCTTTTCTATGAGAGTGATTCCTCCATATTCAAGAATGAGAATGCATTAAGCCTTGAGTATTTGCCGCCAGAGATGCCTGAAAGAGAGACGCAGTTAAAGGAGTTGGCATCCGCGGTTTCAGCAGCTTCAAAAGGAAAGAGGGGAAGAAATATATTGATAACTGGTCCAACAGGAAGCGGAAAAACAAGTTGCACAAAATACGTTCTAAATCAACTAACAGAATTCAGTCAAACACCAATAGCAATATATATAAACTGCTGGAATTTTACAACTTCAAACGCAGTGCTTTCTGAGATTGCAGAGAGACTTAAGCTACCTCTTCCAAGAAGAGGAATAGCATTTGATGAAATATTCAAGAGAATAAAAGAATATCTAGTTCTAAATAACAAGATTCTAATCGTAGTTCTTGATGAGGTTGATAGGCTGATAGCGAACAATTCAACTGAAATATTATATTATCTAAGCAGAGGAGACGAGCTTGCAAACGGCAGGGTTTCTGTAGTTGTTATAAGCAATGACGACGAACTTGCTGCAAAGCTCGATGATAGAATAAGATCCTCTTTATTGGAGTCCAGGATTAAGTTTGAGAAATACAATGCATTCCAGCTCAAAAAGATTTTGATGGAAAGGGCAAAGCTGGCATTTTTCTCTTCTGCAATAAGCGAAGAGGCAGTCGCACTCTGCGCAGCAAATGCAGCAAAGCAAGGAGGAGATGCAAGGGTTGGCATTTCACTTCTTTATCAGGCAGGATTGAATGCAGAAAGAGAAGGATCAAAGAAACTTTTATTGAAGCATGTCAAGCTTGCATTAGAAGAGGTAAAGCAAGAAACAGACTTTATATCAAGGCATTTCGATTCTCTTTCAGATCCAGAGAAAAGGATTGTCAATCTTCTTTTATCAGGTCCTCTTACAAGTGGAGAGATATATGAAAAGCTCTCAGATCTAGGTTTGAGCAACAGGATGCTTCAATTCTACATAACAAAGCTCGAGGAATCAGGCATACTAACTTCAGAGGAGATAGATGTCAAACCCAAAGGAAGAACCAAATTGATATCTATAAGAAAATAAAAATAAGCTGTAATTCTTAAGAGACAAAATTTCTGAAATTTAGACGTAACTTTATCTATAGATATCTTTTTCTTTCTAATTGTAATAAATGTCCAGATCACCGGAAATTTACCCTTCCAATTAGTATTTAAATAGCCTTTGAGATTCTGTTTTCGGTGATGAAATATGATAATGGACATAACAAATATAAGATTGGATGAAGTGAGTGCCATAATGTCAAAGATGGACAAGTTAGGCATGTCTTCAAAAATAGAGAGAAAGGATGACAAATTCCTCCTTGTTCTGAATGAAAGAAAACAGAGGGATGCGGTTAGAGTTCCAACTCTTTTAGATTGGTAATTAATAATAGTTTTTAATCTGCATTCCCGCAATCGCCTCATCTATTTTTTATATTTTATATATAATCGATGTTAATTAGTTGATAATAGATATTTATGAAAACAGGCTATACAGACCTTCCATTGCATTACGGAAATGCACCAAAATGGCTTTTTTCTAGGATGGTTGAGTTAAGCAGAATTGTTTATGTTGCGATTGAAAGAGAATATGGAAAAGATGAGTTCTTGAAAAGAATATCAGACCCATTCTGGTTTCAATGTCTTGCATGTGTTCTTGGTTTTGATTTTCATAGTTCAGGAACCACTACTGTAACATGTGGTGCTTTGAAGGAAGCATTGTCTATAGAAGAATACGGAATAGAATTTTTGGGTGGGAAGGGAAAGTCTGCAATAAATATAAAAGAAGAAATCAATCTTTTATCAGATAGAATAAATATTTCGCAAAGCAAGTTGGATTCACTTTTTTATGCAAGCAAGATCTCTGCAAAGGTTGATAACTCATTAATTCAGGATGGATATCAGCTATATCATCATTCCTTTATAGTTACAGAAGAGGGAAGATGGGCAGTTATACAGCAGGGTTTGAATAGCGATACTAGATATGCAAGAAGATATCATTGGCTTGACGAAAAAGTATCT
>JAVZCX010000045.1:0-5335 GCA_038874185.1 Candidatus Micrarchaeia archaeon | reverse complement strand
ATATTTCCTTTAATGTTTACAATCATGTTGAATAAATTTATTGAAAATTGAGCCACTTTTTTCACTGAATCAACTATACTTGTGTAGCTAGATTTGCTTGAAAGCCATTCAACCTGATTTTCTTGAATACCTGAATCCAGACTTGGAAGATCAGTAACAAAACCGCTGTCATCAGACAAATATATTACATTAGAATTTGAATTTGGTGAAACAATTGAAAATGAAAGCAATAACAAGAAAGGATAAACAAAGAATGAACCAATTGCTATGCTTAATAACAATCCTCCAACACCTCTCAATAGAGATATGGAGCGCATTGCAACTCCTGCAATCAAAAACATTGGAAATAATGCAACTGAAGTAAACACTAGGAAAAGTTGATTTACTTTTATAAGTATAAGTAGATTCGTTCCGAATGTAATGAAGTTTTTATAAATATCTAATATGGGAGTTAATCCAGAAAATGGAGAAACTTGAAAACCTAATAATTGCATCTTGAAAGATGAAATCACACTAATCCAACCTATAGTACTGATCTTGTTTCCTAAATAGAAACGAATAATGTCGTAATACTGACCTAATAATGAATTAGCTACTTCTATATGGCAATATCCTTGCTTGCACTCTTTTTGAACAGATTCAAATTTTACTCCGCTTTGCGATCTTATTGACTCTGCGGTTATTTTTAATGTATTAAATGTACAGCTATCGCCACTGCATTGAAAATCTAGATTTGGCGCAATTAACGGAATTAGATTTAATGTAATATTATTAATTATAGCTAGAAATATGAATAAAGAGCCTATTATAAGAGCTGATGCAAAAACCTGATATATTTCATTTTGAGCCCATTTCTTAAAATTATCATTCTCTAAAGCCCTTGCTACCATATAGATTAAAGAAATGAATGTAAGAGTTATGAATAGGATTAAAACTGCAACAGGAACCCACCATTCAAATAATATTTCAAATACCATTTAATCACATCAGATATCTATCTATTTTATTTCAGAAAGAAACGTTGCGAATGATGAAATAAATGCAATTGTTATAGTAAGATTAAGTGCTGGAAGCACAAGTGCTTGAGGGAATAATAATGAAAATTCATCAAAATACTTAAATATATTGATAATATCAGATGACAACTTAAATGTTTCAATTGGATTAACTTG
Source organism: Candidatus Micrarchaeia archaeon (assembly GCA_038874185.1). Classification (GTDB taxonomy): domain Archaea; phylum Micrarchaeota; class Micrarchaeia; order CABMEP01; family CABMEP01; genus DTQF01. Next base: position 4,163 of record JAVZCX010000045.1, on the reverse strand, counting down.
AACTGAAACTAGTTCGCCAAAGCTAGGCTCAATTATTTTATATACAGAATAATTCATAACATACATAAGTGGAAACACGACGTAAAGGCCGAATGCGAAGGCTATCAAATAAGAACCTCCTTTCCTTAATCCAGGAATTGCTCTTAGAATCATTCCTATTGGAAGTATTAGCGTCAAAGCAAATGCCTCTGCTAACTGAATGAATACCATCTGCGCTTGCAAACTCCCTATTAGTATTTGAAATATTCCTGTAAATATGCCAAGCATCTTACTAAGTGGTTTTAATATGGCTGCTGGCTTGACCTTTACCTCTGCCTGCTCTAGCAATTTAGAAGATTTGCCTATTTTGAACTTGCTTTCAACAGAAGATATTGAATCCAAAATAATAGAGGAAGTCCAAACTCTTTGTATGGCTGGTATTCCTTTCTTATAAATAAGTGTATTAAGATAATCATATGATGCTGAAAATTGATCTCCGTAACCTATTACATCTTTAACTACGTATGGAGTAACCTGACATACAATTGAAGAAAGACCAGCAACACCTATTACTATTAAAAATGAAATGAAAAACTCTGAAAGTTCTTTCTTTGCCAATGACTCGAGCTCACTTTTTGTAAGTATTCTTCCTAAAGCATAAAGAAAAGCGATTAATGCGATTGCAAGTGCTGACGCTGCCCCTATATACGTCCATACATCAAATACAGCCTGGCAAGTACTTACAACCATTTAATCCCTCATATTCAAACCAATCTGCCTAATTCAATTATCTTTGTTTCCCCACCTAATGTTGTTGATACAGATCTAAATGTAGAGATTGTCACAAATATAATTACTATGAAAACAAATATTGTAAATACATATGGAAACAGAATATTAGGAAGTACATCTGTTAAACCATAAAATGCCATTCCTGCAGCATATGGGGTAGCAAGATAATTTGTTACAGTGTAACCTGTTATCTGACCGACTGCTCTTGCCGCACCCTCTATTCCTCCCATACTTGCAGTTACAGCCAAATTCAAATATGAAATGTCATTAATTGGAGATTCTCCTGCAGTTCCCTTTAACTTGCACCATAAACTTGACCACAAGTTTTCTTGACATGGATCACCTAAATAAAACCTAACCTCTTCTGAAACAATTCTAACCCCTCCTTCTCTTGTTTGCTTAGTAACCAATATTATTGAATGAACCTTATTGTTTGGAAATATATTCTCGTTATTTAATAAGTATTCAATGCTTCCGGATGAATTAACTTCTCCTTTCTGAATCTTTCTATAGCATTTTGAAACCTCCATTGTTTCCTCTCTACATGGCTCATCCGGACTTGGACAGAGTGGATAGGTTGTTCTTTCAGTTATTTTCCAATACATATAATCTTCTGGAGGTGGTTCTGGATTTTGGGGATTTCTTGATTCATAAATTGAACCCACTCCATTACATGAAACATCTCCCCAAATTGAGTAATTTAAAGGTGTGAAAACCTCCCAAAGAAATCTATCTGATTGATTTAAATAATATCTTCCTGCATCTGGCAAAAGTCTGAAAAATGGAATTGGTACTCTTTCAGGTCTATAATCTAATTGTCCTGCAGATATTGCAGCCTTTGTATCATCATACATCTTAGATGCAAATGCCAATGTCAATGGATATACTATAAATAATGTTAGTGACAATGCAATCAAGGTTGAACCTGCTTTTCTAGTAAGCGGAAATGCACGAAGAAGAACTCCTGTTGGGAACAGCACTGGGAGCGCTGTATATTGTATGAAAAATAAGAGCTCTTTCTGTACAAAGAACGCCAATAAGAATGGCACTAATCCAGATAAAATGTTTGAAATAATATTTGAAATCATGCTGAATGGTGCACCTAGACTTAATCCTAATTTAAGACCTGTGATTGCTTTTGCAAGACTAGCTATTCCAAAACCACCAAGACCTCCAGCTGCTGCACCAACTCCACCGGCCGTTAGTCCAGCAATCGATCCCACCATTGTTAGAAGCCAAGATAGTATTTTTGATAGATCGATAGAAAGTGTACTTGCCCCAGTATAAACTATATTAAGCCCGAAAAGATAACTATATGTATATGTCAAATCGTCCTCGACTTTATCTAAAAAACCTTTTGCCAAAAAGAATGGATCACTGCCTGCATATGCAATTGTTATTGATGTTATTGTCATAAGTAATGGGACTGTTAATAATAAAATTAATGCAGTAACTATAAATTCACTTAATTCTTTTCTTGCCCATCCTTTCAATTCATTAGATTGGAATGCAGAAGAGAGCATCCAAGCCAAAGCACTTAAAGCTGCAGACAGAAGGAGTGCTATGATTGAAGTTGCAAACCAATCAGTGGTAAAAACTGTCCTTATTGATTGATCAACCATTTCCTGTAACGTTATTACCATTATATCACATATTAAGTGCCGGATTGTGTTAATTACATTTTATACATTAGTAAAATAGAATTAAATTTATTTCTATTTATATATTAATAAGATGTATGGAAAGCGATAAGAAAAGTATTAAAACATAAAGCATATATTAGCATTAAGGTGGATGTATGGTTGAAGCTTATAAGATAAAACGTGATGTGAAAAAAGATGCAAAAAAGGAGGTAAGAAAGAGATTGGACATTGTTAAATCAGTCCTTACGCTCATTAAAGGGAAAGTTGAGCCTGTTGAATACACCCATGTAAAAAGACTGATGGCGGATGGGATTGAGAGGGATATAGTATTCGTCCAGGGGTTGTCCACTGGAATAGAATTAGCAGCTTTGAATGCAGATGACTTAAAGATTATAATAAAAATATTCAAAAATGCAAAAGCGAGAGGAAAAGATGGAAAGCCTGTTTTTGAAGATAAGGAAATAAGAACCATAGATGAGATATTAGAACACAGGTTTCCTTTAGTTGCAAGAAGAAAAATGATATCTGTAATAAAGAGGGCTGACAACCTTCTTCTTGACAGTTTAATAGGAACATTGGAAAAGGCGATCAGATAAACATAAGGAAGTTGTTCTTATTTTTTATTTTATTTTTGAGAAATCAATAAATCTATTTTCTTCTGTTTTTTTATCCCTTGACAGAAGAACGATTCTGGAATCTTTGTGCTCATCTGTTACTATATAACCCGTTTCTTTTGCTAATTTCTCTGCAAATTCCCTTATCTCTTCCATATATGGCATACCTGGCAAACCTATTCTTCTCCTTGAAAAACCAACTGCCATATATGCCTTTACCTCTACATAATGAGGTTGTGCAATCTTTATCAATTCTGCATATTTTTCAGGATGTACTAAATTTAGTCCTTTTATTAAAGTCATTCTTATAACTGTTCTCGTATATTTCCCTGCCTCTTTTAACAGCTTCAAAGATGTAAGATATCTATCCCACCCATCTCTATTCTTAGGTCTCATAATCTTTTCGAAACTTTCCTTATCGTATCCGCCCATTGAAAGATATAACTGTGTTGGGAAATATTTCTCATCAATCATTTTCTTGATTGCACCCGGAACGCTTCCTGCAGTTACAATAAAAGTACTCATTCCTCTTCTATGGAATTCAGAAAGAAGTTCTTTTAATTTTGGATAGGAGATGGGTTCACCAAGTACGCTTAATGCAACATGTTTAGGATTTTGTGCTTCTTTCCAAAGTTCTTTGTTTACATTATAATGCCCTCCGATTCCAGAAAGCAATTTACGTTGTGCCTCAATCATCTGATCTACTATTTCTTTAGGCTCATCCCACTGATCTATTTTATCTGAAAAAATTGAATCCGTATCGACTTCAACTTCACCTGGTTGGGCTCTCCAGCAGAATATGCATTGATTAAAACAGAAAGGAGTGGTTGTACATTGCAAACATTGATTGCTTCTTATCCCATAAAACTTATTCTTATAGCACCATTGATCTTTTGTCATTGAAGACTGGGTGTAATGACATATCTTTACGAGTGAATGCCTTCCTGCAAATCTGTATTTCTGCTTTTTGAGTAGCGACTTTAGTCTGTCTGAAATCATATAATCACTAGAATAAGCGAGAATAATAAGATTACTATATTCAAATTTAAATAATTATCTACAGAAAAAGATGTATGCATGAAATTGTAGTCAAATCTGAAAGAAAAAATGAAATAATAAATATAACTAAAGAAGT
>JAVZCX010000044.1:0-5364 GCA_038874185.1 Candidatus Micrarchaeia archaeon | reverse complement strand
ATGCTTTTTCCTTCATGATATAGTTTTCCATTTCTGTAAGTTCCCCACCATTTGGTTGTTGGCAGATTGTTTGGAACTTTGAAGAAAAGAAAATCGATTATATAAAGAAGCAGTAGAATAAAGCCTTCTGCTTCTAATCCTCCGAGAATCACAATCTCAGAAAAAACAGCTCCTATAACAAGCGTTCCAACATCATCTATGAATATCTTTGCAGGATACCAATTGTAGAACAAAAATGCAAGCGAAGAAGCAAAAAGAGGAACTGAGAGAAGAAGAACAACTGGAAGGTTATGAAGAAAGCCAAGTAAAATAAAGAAAAATGAAATTATAGCAGCTAGGCCTGCTTCCAATCCATTATAGCCTGCAAAAGTATTAGTCACATTCGTGACTGCCATTACTCCGAGTGGAACAAGGAGAAGAAGGTATAATGAAATTGGGATGGGAAGCGGACCAATAAACGGAAGAGAAAAAATATGAAGCCAAGAAGATTTTAATATTATTATTGGAACTGCGATAAGTAAAGGAAGAAGAAGTTTAATTTTGTGCGGAATTGAAACAAAATCGTCGATCAACCCGATGCTTGCAGCTATTACTACAACCAACATAGAGTAAAGCATTGCCTCTGCAAGTCTGTCACTTGTAAATGAATCAAAAAAGATAGAAAAAGGATTGAATGAAAAGACGATATAAGAAAGGAATAAAGAAATGATAAGAGACAATACTATCGCAATGCCCCCCAATCCAGGTACAAACGGCTTTCCTTTTTTATGAACGTCATTCCCTCCGATCTTCTTCTCAGTGCAGATGTTTATTATATATGGAATTGAAACAGCGGCTATGATGAATGAGGTTAAGAACATTACAAATAAAAGCAAAAGCATTCTAACACCTGGAAAGCTACTTCCTTTTCTTCTGATTCAGCTTATTCTTAAATTCCTTTTCTATCCTTGCTGCATTTTCATGCCTCTTTTGCTCGTTTTGCAATTCTTGAAGGGTTATTTTAGAAAGAAGAACTCTTGACATCTGGTCTGTGCTTTCAGTGATCTCTATCAATCTCTTGAAGAATATTGCATTTTTTAAGAATTCTCTTGCTGCCTCTTCGAAAGTTATTCCCCTCTGGGCTGCAATTTTCATCAATTCAATGGTAATGTATCTTATCTCGCTGTTAATTGAATCATCTTCCTCAAAACCCATAAGTATCACATGATAAATTATGATGAGAGAATTAAAAGTCTTTCTTTCCTTAAATTAAATACGTGGGAAAATGGAAAAAGAAGAAAAGAAAGATAGAAACCTAAGGGAAAAAATATGTCCGAAGTGCGGAAGGAGCGAGAAAGAAGTGGCATTCCATGGATTTATATGCATCGATGACTTCTTGGCAGAAAAAAAAATGAAGATCCCCTCCAGCATACTTCTCCAGATATGCAGATATGAAGACAAGATGAATGCAAGAAACAATCCTAAAACATGGGTAACCAGCTGGAGAGAAATAATGGATCAAATTGCGAATTCAATAAAAGTAAGCGGGGCGGAAGTAAAATGCAGCGATGTGAATCTTGAAAAGAAAGTGGCTGTTGTAGATATCATATTCGAAGGAGACCAAAAAAACAGAATTACTAAAGAGATTCCCTTGGAAATCAGACACACTCTTTGTGATGTCCACACCAAATCAGTCAGAGGATACTATGAAGCGATCATACAAATCAGACCTCCTGAAAACTGGAAGCCTGAAAGCGATGAAGAAGAAAAAGAAATGGAAATAAAAATAAAAAGAAAGGCGGATCGAATAATTTCTGGATTGCAGGCAGTTCAGCCTGAGATATACATCAAAAAAGAATCCCTCAAGAAGGGAATAGACTTGTATGTCTCTTCTACGCCATCGGCGTTTAAGGCGCTTAGCATGCTCGGGATTAAGATAATAAGAAGCAAGAAACTATGGACTATGAAAGAAGGAAAAGAACTCTATAGAACAACGTTTATAGTGCGAATAAAAGAATAGAATTCAAAATTAAAATTTCAGATTTAAAATTTCAAAATTAAAATTTTAAAAAAATAATTTCAGATTTAAATATTTCGAAAATTAAGTTTTAAAAATTAAATTTTTAAAAAAATTAAAAAATTACCAGGATCTCAATATCTCGGAAATCTGCTTCTGATGAAGTCTAATGAAACTCTTCATCTCTTTTTTCTTCTCCTGTTCTCTGAGTATGTTACGGGATTTGTCATCCAGTTCCCAGTAGCCTGCATTGCTTATCGCAATAGACTTTACATCATCCTTGTCTAACTTTGTATCAGTTTTGTTTACAACCATCATACCACCAATCTTAAACATCTTCTTAAAGCATCTTCTTAAAACATCTCATAGATGACCAAGAGATGCGTTTAATTGCACTAAATCCCACACAAAAGATATTTATATACTTTTCGTTTTATGCTGTTTTATGCATTTAAATTTGAATACAACGATTAAAGCCAAAAAAGTTGAAAAAGAAAAGCAAAAGGAGTCTAACCTCTGATCATCTTCTCTGCTGCGTCTGCAATCCCTTCTGGTGAAAGCCCTATACTTTTGAGCATGTCGACTCTCTTTCCATGATCGAAGAACCTATCTGGGATTGCAAGCACCTTTGTTGGGATTTGTAGGTTGTGGTGGGCGAGAACCTCAAGAACGCCGCTTCCAAAGCCGCCAAGTGCATGCCCTTCCTCTGCTGTTACCACTCTTCCGCACCTGGATGCAACATCCACTATCAACTCCTCGTCAAGAGGCTTGATGAATCTTGCATTCACAACAGTTGCATTTATTCCCTTCTTCTTCAATAGCTCAGCTGCCTTTATTGCGTCATTCACCATGCTTCCTATTGCAATTATTGCGACATCCTCACCGTATTCTAATTCGACCTTTCCTTTTCCAAGCTGGATATTAAGATCTTCAGCAGGGGGCTTTGGCAATCCAGTTATTGACGCCTTCGGATATCTTAATGAAGATGGGCCCTTCTCCCATGACAATGCGAATTCAAGCATCGCCTCCACTTCATGCTCGTTTGCTGGTGCCATTGCAACCATGTTCGGAACCATCCTCATATAAACAATGTCAAACGGACCCTGTTGCGTTGCATTGTCGTCGACGAGCCCGGAATTATTTAGTGCAAACACCACTGGAAGGTTCTGCAATGCAACTTCATATATCACTTCATCTATTGCTCTCTTTAAAAATGATGAGTGGACTGCCACAACAGGCCTCATTCCTGCCTTTGCAAGGCCTGCAGCTATTGTTACTTCGTTTTGCTCTGCAATACCTGCATCCAAGAACCTCTCTGGGAACTCCTTTGAAAATGGAAGCAATCCGCTTCCGATTGGCATTGCGGCCGTCAATGCATAAATCCTTTTGTCCTTTCTTGCAAGCTCTATTAATTTGTTGCCGAATACCTCGAAGTAAGGTGGAAGGGTTCCTGGATTCTTTATTATTTCTCCAGACTCTGGATCAAACTTTCCTAAACCATGGTACTTACCATGTTTATCTGAAGAGGATTCTGCAAATGGAACTCCCTTACCTTTTGTTGTTATTACATGAACCAATACCGGTCCTTTCATAAGCTTTGCTCTCTGGAATGTTTCGATTAGCAAAGGAATATTGTGTCCGTCTATTGGACCGAGATATCTGTAACCAAGCTCCTCAAACACTATTCCGGGTGTGAGCACTGAAAGAGCCGCCTCCCTAAGCCTTCTTACTGCTGCATGAAGCTCCTCCCTTTCCCTTGGAACATTGTCCATTAAAAGATGAATATCTCCCCTTACCTGGTGATATATCGGGCTTTCAAAAATTCTGTTTCCGAAAGAAAGCCTATTGTTGTATGCCTGCAGGCCTCCGACTGTTTCCTCGTATGACATTCTATTGTCGTTAAGAACTAATATGAATTTCTTGCCTGCATATCCTCCATAGTTAAGGCCTTCAAGTGCCACTCCTCCAGTTAGTGCACCATCACCAATCACAGCCACTACCTCATAGTTCTCCTTCTTCTCATCTCTTGCTATTGCCATACCTATTGCCTGGCTTATAACTGGGCTTGCATGTCCGGTAATGAAATGGTCATGCTCGCTTTCCCTTGGATCAGTAAAGCCGCTAAGTCCGCCCGGCTGCCTTAATGTATGGAATTTGTCATATCTTCCAGTAAGCAGCTTATGGGTGTATGACTGGTGACCAGTGTCAAAAAGAATCTTATCTCTTGGAGAATTGAACACCCGGTGCAAGGCAATTGTCAATTCAACTGTACCCATATTTGGTGAAAGATGACCTCCATTCTTTGAGATTGTATTGAGCAATACCTCTCTTATTTCAGATGCAAGTTTTGGAAGATCGCCAGCAGGAAGCTTCTTAACATCTTCAGGAGATTTTATCTTAGGAAGCAATCCCTCTACTGTTTTTGATTCTGAATTTGGTGAATGCCTTTGATTTGCATTCTTTTCTGATGCTTTTGGATTGCCTTGATCTTTTCCTTTCATGAATTCACCTCATAAATATCTAAATTTCTATATATAAAGCTTAAAATGTATAATATACGTTTGAGACACTTCCAAGTTTCAATTGGTTGGCTTTCTGCACACGAGAGGTGCGGATACAACAATACAAAGCATTATCTAGCATATTCAATTTCATGGCCTCCAATTGGGTACATGGAAGTCTATAGGTACATAAGATATGTACCTGTAATTATAACTATCAAACATAAGATTTAAAAATCTCGTTATGTGTCAATTCCATTTTCGTCAAGTGCCGAAATTATAAGAAATTATAATTGTATTAGCTATTCTTTTTTAACCTTCCGATTCTTTTCTTCCACCTTACTGGAACTGGATTCAAGATTCCAACCTGGCTAAGCAACTCCCTCATTGCAGTGGAGCATACCTTGCCATACCATTTTAGAAGTGTATGCCCTTTTCCTATAAAATATTTTGAATTGAACTCAAGATTCTTGAAATCCTTGAACTTTATCTTAGCAAAGTCAACATTCTGCCTGCATGATTTTATTATCTGAGAAAGAACATTAGGATCTTTAATTTCAGAAGGAAAAAGTGCTCTTTTTGGCTTATAACCTGCAGTAATAAGGATTTCTCTTATATGTTCATTTCTAAGTGCATTTGTTCCGTAAAACCTTTTTGCCAATGCCTGGCCGCTAATTGTGCCAAGGTTTCTTCCGTCAAGATCACTTAATTCTTTGCTCTTGAATCTCATTTTGTAAAAATCGACAATGGAAACAAACCAGTTGTCAAAATCAACACCTGAAGACTCTAAGATCTTTCTTAAGAGAGCAGGTTTATATCTTATTGAACTATAGTTATGATTTATAATTCCACTTATTTCAAGCATTG
>JAVZCX010000043.1:0-5371 GCA_038874185.1 Candidatus Micrarchaeia archaeon | reverse complement strand
CCTACAACTGCTTTTATTCTTCTTACTCCTGCAGAAACCGATTCTTCTTTTATTATCTTGAAATGACCGAGTTCAGCAGTATTTGAAACGTGGGGTCCAGTGCAAACCTCCATTGAAAAGTCACCGATAGTATAAACTGAAACTCTTTCACCATACTTTCCTTCAAAAAGTGCGATTGCTCCCTTTGCTTTTGCTTCCTCTAAAGTCATTTCTTCGCGAATCACTGGAATCTTTCTTTTAATTGCCTCATTAACCAGATCCTCAACCTGCTTTATCTGCTCTGGTGTAAGTTTTTGAGGATAAGAAAAGTCAAACCTTAACCTCTCTGCTGTAATGTTGCTTCCTTTCTGTTTTACTTCTGGTCCTAAAATCTTTCTCAGTGCGGCGTGCAAAAGATGTGTTGCTGTATGAAGCTTGATTGTTTCTTCTTTGGTATCTGCAAGTCCACTCTTGAATTTTTTCTCTGTTGCCATTCTTGAAAGTTCTTGATGTCTTTGGTACTCTAACTTAAATTCCTCATCGAAACTTTGTTGGATATTGATTCCCTTCTCCTGCATCAATTCTTTTGTCATCTCTATTGGAAAGCCGTGAGACTGGAAGAGAAGGAATGCGTCAGCTCCAGTAAGCATACTCTTTTCAGCAATGTATTTATTGAATAACTTCATTCCAGACTCCAATGTTTCCTTGAATCTGTTCTCTTCTTTTTCTAATTCTGTAAATATAAATAGCCTATTCTTTGACAACTCTGGATAATCATCTTTATAAATTTGAATAACAACTTCTGCGAGTTCTTTACAGAAATTATCTTGAATTCCTAATAACCTTCCATGTCTTACCATTCTTCTTATATATCTCCTTAAGATATATCCCTGATCTACATTTGAAGGTGTAATTCCTTTTTCATCCCCTAAAATGAAAGTTGCAGCTCTGATATGGTCTGCAATTACTCTAAATGATTTTATGTTTTCTTTTGATTCCTCTTTTCCGGAAATTTCCTTTAACTTATCTATAATTGGTTTGAAAACCTCTATTTCAAATATATTTGTCTTTCCTTGTAATATCATTGTAACTCTTTCTACACCTAAACCTGTATCTACATTCTTTTGAGAAAGCGGTTCATACTTGCCTTCTTTTGTTTTGTTATACTGCATGAATACGTCATTCCAAATCTCAACCCATCTTTTGTCGTTCGGATCAAAAACCTTTGGAGCTGGAATATCATTTGGCGTCCAGTAGAACATTTCTGTATCTGGTCCACATGGTCCTGTGTTTCCTGCAGGACCCCACCAGTTATTCTCCTTTGGAAGAAATGCGATTCTTTCCTTTGGAACGCCTAAAGACATCCAGATATTTGCTGCTTCTTCATCTCTAGGTGCATCACTATCTCCTGCAAAACAGGTAACTGCTAACCTACTTTTATCAAGCCCTAGCCAATTAGATGATGTCAAAAATTCATAGCTCATCTCTATTGCTTCTTTCTTAAAATAATCCCCTAAACTCCAGTTCCCAAGCATCTCAAAAAATGTTGTATGTATATCATCCCCAACTTCATCTATATCTTGAGTCCTTATGCATTTCTGAACGTTTGCAAGTCTTTTTCCTAAAGGATGCGGCTGCCCCATTAAATAGGGTACTAAAGGATGCATTCCAGCGGTAGTGAAAAGAACGGTTGGATCATTTTCTGGAATCAAAGATGCTGATGGTATTATCGCATGTCCTTTCTCTTTGAAGAATTGAAGATATTTCTTCTTTAAGATTTTCGAATCTATAATAACCATAATATAAATCAGTGGTTAAATATTAAAAAGATATTTGATTAATATAATAACATATTATTTTGAAAGATGTTATTTGGCCCTGTAGTCGAATGGTTAAGACGCCACTCTCACACAGTGGAGATTCGGAGTTCGATTCTCCGCGGGGCCATGGAGATGATAATATGACTATATACCACCCAGGAAAAGTGGTTGCGGTTTATACATCAAAATCTAAAGATGTAATAAGCAGCGGAAAGGACGTACAAGTACTAGTTGAGATGTGGGATGATAATCTATTTACTTGCGATGTGTCAGCAGCAATATCTGACAAGGTAAATGAAGAAGATGTCGTACTAGTAGATTATTCGCCAATCTCAGCAAAGATAAACGTACCTAAGCATTTAGTTGTAAAGATACTAAGAGGAAAAACAGCGGAAAAAACATGGGACAAGTACAGATCGTTTTATCATAAGAAGAAAAATGAAAATCAGCCAAAACCGCCACAGCCACCAATGCAACTTTATGGCTGAAATTTGATTAAAAAATAAAAAGTTGAACTAATATCTTTCTAGTAATTATTCTAATAACTTGCTAAAAAGATAAGTATAAAATATTTAACTGACATATATCTTTTGCTTCTCAGTTTTAGCTCCGATCGTCTAGCCCGGTCAAGGACGCAGCCCTCTCAAGGCTGAAACTCGGGTTCAAATCCCGATCGGAGCACTGATGCAGGGGTGCCGGAGCGGTCAAACGGGGCAGCCTCAAGACCTAGGCAAAGCCTAAAAGGCAGCCCGTAAGAAAGCTGTTGGCTTAGGCCTTACGTGAGTTCGAATCTCACCCCCTGCACTTTTAAATTTCTATTTCTTAATGCAATTACAGCTAAAAATATTCGAATAAATAGATTCAAATAAAAAATAGATTCTAATAAAAAGTTATTGAGAAAAAAATATCACTGCGTCTGTTCTTTTATCTTTGTGTAGATCACGTATATTATCACTGCAAAAGCAAATATACCAATGAAGGTTAACCATGAGAATCCTTTTGTTGCTTTCTCTATTTCTTTTTCTACTTTAAACGAGGCATAGTAGACATTTGAATAATTTGCAGAATTTCCTTGAGAATCTGTAGCAATTATAGTATAATTGATCTCATCATTTCCTTCCATTGATATGGAAGTCTCATATCTATCGTTGCCTACGAAAAACATCTTCTGCCCTAGCGACTGTGATGTATTAGAAGTGTAAGAAAGTATTGGGTTTGAAGAGATTCCAGATGCATACTTTCCTCCATCTACAACAACAGCAGAAATATACACTCTATTATTTGCAACTCTTGTCTCTACATTGCTTATTATTGGCGGAGTTAAATCATATCTTAAGATAACATTATCTGATGAAATAGTTGTATTTATCTGCTTAGTAACGTTATTTACTGTAACATAGAAAGTTGGCTTCAGATCGGAGAAAGACTTGAAAACTACGTAGCTGTTTTCAAGTAATTTTTCTTCTTCTCCATATCTTATCTTTCCGTATAATGAATTTCCATTCTCATCTGTCAAGCTTACTTTTAGATCATAGATCGGAAGAGAAACATAGGTAACCTGCTTAATAGAAGGATTAACTGATGTCTTTGTTGATACTGGACCATACTGAACTGTAAAGTCTGATAACATTGCAGCTGGCAACAGTATGAACGCATTTCCCCCTGAATCGGTGGTGTATGTTATATTGAAGACTGTTACATTAGCACCTGGAATCGTATTATTTAATGCATTTCTTACACTGACAGTATGGGAGATGAAAGGCAGCCAGAGCTGATAGTTTTTGTTTGTCTTATTTACATCACCTATCGTTGAATTGCTGTATCCCCCAAAATCAGCACGGATTGTATATATTCTTTCTATGCATTTTCCGAATGATTCATCAACTGTGTTCATAAATGAGAATGAAACCATTCCGGATTCATTTGTTTTCTTTGTCAGTTCTGAATGCTCTCCGCATTTGCTTGATTGATAGATGACGGTTACAGGAACATTTTTCATTGGCAATCCGTCTTTAGAATAAACAGTTACATTTATTGATTCATACCAAAAAGCAAAAGCCAAAGATGAGATGAATAATAGAAGCACAAATGTGGTGATTTGCTTTGCCATTAACACTTACCTCGTTATGAATCATATTTTCGTATTATAATATTATATCAGTCAGAATTTTAAATCTTTAATGCAAAGGATTCTCATGGATTTATTGATCATAGCAGAGATCTTCTTTACAGTTTTCCTTCTTAATGCAAATCCCATATTTACAATTCCTACCTGGATAGTGGTTGCTTTCTTTGCTGGAAAAACAGATCCTGTTCTGCTTATTCCAATCATAGTTATTGCTATATTTGCTTCTGCAATAGGTAGATATGTTCTTGCATCTTATTCTAAAAACATAGGAGACAAGGTGCTTCCGAAGAGACAGAAACGTAATATTGAATATCTCAAGGAATTTTTTATTGAAATCGAGAATCCTAAAATAGCATTTATAATTGCATTTCTTTATGCTTTAAGCCCTCTTCCAACAAATGCTTTGTTTGTAGTGGCAGGAATAGCACATCTCAGAATATTGACGCTTATTGGAGGATTCTTCTTCGGAGAACTCCTTTCTAATATAGTATACATAACTGTGCTGGAAACAGCGCTTGAGCAAGTTACATTTTCAACATATGAATACCTTCTGATGGGAATCATTGGAGTTGGAATTGCAGTAGCAATATTCATTATAGACTGGAAAAAGACCATCAAGTCACTTGTTCAAAGAGAACTTGAAAAGAAGAGCCATTCTGCCATAAGAGAGATGTTTAAATAAGAATTAAATTTTAGATTAAAAGAATAAATTATTCAAAAGCAATCCGAATAGATAGCATATGATTGCTGTGGCTACAGTTATTCCAGAATAGAACATTCCGGTTTTAATAACATCTTTCTTTATTATGTTTGCATTATAAGCCCCCAATAAAAATGTAACCAATGCTGCTATTATAACTGCAGATATAAGCGCTTGTTCTAAAGGAAGAAATACAAAGGGAAGACCTATCAAAATATAGATTATGAATGTCGAAACAAACGTAAGTACGCCGTTTAGAAATAATTCTCCCGTAGTATGAACATGCTGCGTTCTTCCCATTCTTTTCCTCATTATCTGAATGTTGCGCTCTGAAACCTGAGAAAGATAGAAGCCTGCAGAATTTCCAAACGAATCAGACATGCCGAAGATAAGTATAGACAAAACTGCAAGAAAAGGATCATTTGTAGCAGTCACTATACCTACTGCAGCACCCAATGCGCATATTGAGCCATCTACTAGCCCAAAGGATATGCCTTCCAAACTTGACAAAATTTCAGATTTTGTAAAACTTTTTTTAGTTTCACTGAATGATCTCATGATCTACATTTGCATTGAATATTTAAAAGCTTTAAACTACATTATAGAATAGTGCATTCATATAAAGTGATAGCTTGAAGATTATAAATCCCAGATTGAAAATAAAAAGAGTAAAGGAAAAAGTAACTGCTAAAATAAGCACTAAGATAAAAAATGTTAAAAATGTGAAGTTCAAAAAGCCATACA
>JAVZCX010000042.1:0-5780 GCA_038874185.1 Candidatus Micrarchaeia archaeon | reverse complement strand
TTGTTTCTTTCTTTGAAACAAACGAGCTTTTCATAACTAAAGGGGTTCCATGGAGGATATTGGACATTGATAATGAGAGGAGAATTGTAGTAGTAGAGGCAGCAGATGATATAAGCGCAGCTATTCCAGATTGGGAGGGGGAAGAAATACCAACAAGCTATGAAGTTGCACAGACAGTTGGAAAATTAAGAACCACCATCAAGGAGCTTCTAAAGGAATCAGAAGACATAAATAAAGCAGCAAAAGAAACAGGTATAGAAGCAGAAGCTATAAAGGATTTAATTGATTCACCAGAATTCAGGGAAACGATGCCAATAAATAAAAACATCCTTATAGAATGCTGGAATGATGTTGCTGTAATACACGTACTCGGTGGCCTTAATGCAAACAGAACATTAGCTGCAGTGCTTGCAGAGAGATTATCAAAAGAATATGGTTCGTCAATAAAAACGCTTGTGGATGCGTATAGAATAGCATTGATTCTTCCAAGGAAGGCAGAGTCAAATGTAGTAAAGGATCAGCTTTTAGCCATAGCCAGATCGGATATAAAATCAGATTTGGAATCTCATCTTTCTAAGCATAAGCTTTTTAGATTCAAATTCATCCACATAGGTAAGATGTTTAATTTGTTCCGTGAAACCCCTAGGATTTCAGATCGTTTCATCCAGGCCTTTGTAGGAACACCGGTTTATGAAGAGACCCTTAGGGATGTTTATTCTTCCTACTATGATCTGAAGAATGCACAAAAAATACTTGATGGAATTGCAAAGAAAGAGATTTCTGTTCATTCAGTCCATGTGAAGAAACTCTCTCCAGTAGCAACGCGTGCACTTATAAGGAATCATGGATCAGAGCTTATCGCATCCATAGAGCCAACATCAGAGATAATAAAGGCATTTAAAGCTAAGTTGCTTGGCAAGTCAGTTGTTTTATATTGCATGCATTGCGGAAAGGATTGGATTTCATTTATTGGAACATTGCAGGAAAAGGTAAAATGCCCAAAGTGCGGAAGCAGTGTTGTTACAATACTGCCTAATTTCGTCTCTGTAGAGGACGTTAGAAAGCTATTAAAGAAAAAGAGGCTTAATTCAGAGGAAAAAAGCTGGAGAGAAAAACTTGAAAGATCAGCAGCCATAATAAGTGCCTCAGGAAGGAATGGCGTTATCACACTTTCTACATATGGAATAGGCCCAACTAAGGCATCCTCCATTCTTAGCAGGCCATATAAGAATGAAGACGAGTTTTATGCAGCCCTCCTTGAAGCACAGAAGACATTTATAAGAACAAAGAGATTCTGGGAGTTTCATTAAACAACTGTATCAATGGGCAAGCACCAAATTCTAAGTGTTTGACAAACCAAAAAATAAGATTTATTTGCTCTACTTATATCTGGGTGGCACTACTTTAGAAACAATATTGCAAAATAGAAAAAACAAAAGAATATCTAATTCTAATAAAGAAAAATCTCAATTTTTCTTTTCCTTTACTCTAAAATAATTTGATACTGCCTTTTAAGTTCTGTCTATTAAGAGAAAGCATTACTTTATCTTAATCACAGTAAGTGGTTTATTTTATGCTGACAACTTAATATGACTTTCAATTTTTAGAGGTCATCAACAGTAATATTTATTAAAGTTGATTGCTTACATCTATTTATGTCATTTGACAAAGGTCTTTCAAAGAGAGTGCCAGAGCTTATCTTTCGGCTTCAATTTGGAGATTCTTATGCTGCAACACAGCTCAGCCTTATTGCAGAATCAAAACCTCTTATCCTTGATATGTTAAGGAGCAGAGATCCGATTATCAATAAACTTCCTCCAATAATTATTTCAATCAATCCAAAAAATCGACAATGGATGAAAAGGATAGCAATAGAAGGAGGAATGTCAACAGATAAATCGTTGGAACAAAAGAAAGAAAAGGCATTGGAACAGTATGTTTCTGAAATCATTAAAAAATGGAAATCAAACAGAAAACCTATTGAGGAAAGTATAAAAAAGGACGTTGAGGATAATCTTCTTTCAAAGCAAGAGCTAAATGAAATAATTCGCACCATACCAAAAGAGGAGATTGAGCGCATCAAGAAAGATCTGATGGAACTAAAGGTAGAGCTTTCAAATAAGAATATTGCAGCATATTATTATCATGAGAGAGAAATAAGAACATCCTGGCTTGTCAATACAGCCTATGGTATTCTCACGAGAAATGAAGTAAGAGCATTAATCCCTTCGGAAGAGACTGAAAAGGAAATAAAAAAGACAATTGAATCATGTATACGTGAAAACAAGACATTACATCTAATAGGACTCTGGGGAGGATATAAAGAAAGCAAGGATGGTAATCCAGATCTTGCTGATGAAAAGGCGTTGGATAGAATTAAAAGTCAATTAGAGCGCTTAAGATCACTTGGACTTAAAGTGAATGTAACACTTTTTCTTGCAGATTTACATGCGATATCCCCATTAATGGGAAGATCTTTAAAATTAAAGAATGCTAGTACAGCTTATCTTGCTAAAATCAAAGAGATATGTAAAGAGAGAGATATCAACTACAAAAGTATAGCTGAAAGCTTTTATGGTTTTTCAGTTTCTGGCTATATCTCTGCTAAGGAAAGCGGAAAGGAAATTAGCTATGAATATGAATTTAAAGAAGAAGTTATAAGGCGCGCTAAGGAGTTTTGGAAGAATGCAGATGAAGAAACAAAGGATACAATTCTAAAGGCTGCAGAAAAGCATACCTTTACAGAAATGAAAAAAGAGGAAGCTGCACTGGGATACATAGGACAGAGACTTTTTGAAAAAGAATGGCTTGAAACAATGGAGGACAGTATTATCATTTCTTATGGTAGTCCTCTCTTGGCACCGCTTTTACCAACTAAAACTCTCTTTTGGTATTCAGTAGGCAGACTTTCTAACCCACCATGGTATATGGAAATGTGTAAAGTTTAAAAAAAAAGAAAAAGTTTATTTCACTGCTATTTAAAAGGAATCTCTATTCCTATTCTATGTAGATAGATTGGTGTTGCATCTCCATCTGCAACAAGTGCAGGATTATAATTCAATTTCAAATTACCAAGTTGTTTTGAAATGTTTATTTCACCAGTTATCCATTTTATATTTCTAATGTCTGCAACATTCCATTCGCCAAAACAACTAGCGGAGATATTTAGCGGTAATTTAAATTTAACGAAATATTCAATTGTTAATTTATCTTTGATTAAATTTTTTCCATCATACCAGATAGGGAGCATACTAATGTTTAGTGATACCTTTTTTGTAGGCTGAATTGTAGTGTTAATGCCTATTCCTAATTGACTAAAAATTTCATTGTACTGCATTATATTTGTTCTTATTCCAATAACGTTTTTGCGAATATTTTTAACTAGGGTTGTTTTTCCAATGTAACCTTTTTTTTCATTAAGTAACTTGAGAATAGTGGATCCTTTGATTTCTAATGGAAGATCATAGTTTCCTGCAATTTTTACGTAAGATGTTATTGTTGTATTCTCATGTTTACCACCTGATACTAAACTAATGTCAACATTCCCTTGACTATTGAGTCTAGAAGGTGGAAGTAACATATTTGCAAAAATGGTTACCGCTACGGCAGCCTTTTTGACGTCCTTTATTAATTTATACACCTTTGGGACACAAGTTCTCCTCTCCTCAATTTTTTCCATTTAATTCACCTCAAAATTATAAAACTATCCATATATTTATTACTTTTTACATTAAAATTTGTAAAAAATAGTAAAAAATGATAATATTATAAATATTTTCAAATAAATATAGGTATGGCACAAAAGTTGGAAGGTAAACCCCCAGAGGAAGCTACAGAAGCAGAATCTCAAGAAAAGAACATTAAAAAACTTAACAAGATAGGAAAAAGAATCTTATTCGAGCTTGACAGCGATTCCTCTCAAACACTTAATGAAATTGGGAAAAAAATAAGAAAGAGTCCGCAGTATGTTGAATATTGGATTAATAAGTTGAGGGAGGAAGGTTATATAAAGGAGTTTTTAACCATCATTGATTATAAGAAATTAGGGTATAACTATTATACCTTTTATATTTCACTAAGAATGATAAGTCCTGAGAAGTTGCAGAAACTTTTTGATTATTTTTCTCATGATCCATCTATTACTTTTTTATACAGTTGTTATGGCAAATGGGACTTAATCATTGGATTTCTTGCTAAAGATCCATTAGAAGTTGCTGAGAAAATTAAAGGTGTCAAAACCAAGTTTAGCGATACGATCGGGAATTTAAGGGTTGAAACGCATGTCGGCTCTGTGTTTTTAGGTCGAAGGCATCTGCTAGAAGGATTGGAAAAGTCTCAGCTAGAAACGTTTTCTTCTTATCCTATTGTGTCAGCTACTTCTCCAGAAAAGCGTGAAATCGCAGAATTTGACAAAAAAGATCTTCAAATTCTCTCTGTTTTGAAGAACAATGGAAGAGCTTCTACACTTGAACTTGCAGAAAAATCTCACCTCACTCCAGATATAGTTAGATACAGATTAAAGAAATTAAGAGAAAAGAAAGTGATATTGAGGTATACAATCTTGCCAGATTATGAAAAGATAAATTGGAAACTTTATCGTGTTCTCATTAAGCTGAGAAGAACTAATCCAACACGTGAGACAGAACTATTTAATTTCTTTGAAAATCAACCTCAAATCATTCGATATACTAAGGAGTTTGGAACATATGATGTTGCAATAGATGTTGAGATTTATGGAAATGCTGATCTGAATAAATTAATTCGTGAGATGAAAGCGCAGTTTTATGACATTCTTTCAGATTTGGTGATACTTCAAGTTGAAAAGGCAGAGAAATCGTATTACTTCCTTTCTGTCTAGTTTTTAGCTATAAATCTCTATCAATTTATCTTAAATTGGAAGTGAATAAAAAAGAATCTAAATTAAGTCGATAAGATATATAATTTATAAATAAAAAAATAAAAGAAAAGCTTAGCTGCATCCGCTTGTTGCGCCGCAATTAAGGCACTTATAGCATGCACCATTTCTTACCATTATTGCCCCGCAGTAAGAACAGGCTGGCGCATCTTCTGAGTTTTGGAATGCAACCTTACTGTTTTTCTTTTCAGTTGCAATAGCAACGCTAGGAGCCACAACCGGTTTTGTTTCAACCAACTTCTCAACAGCTCCATTTGCAGCATCGCTGCTTATTGTCTCCGTTGAATTCCCAGGTGGGGAACCTATTGCACTGTTTTCAGCAGGCACTTGATTTACAGTTTCTATTGTCTCTGGAATTTCTTCCTCTTTTATATATGAAGTTATGGGTCCTTCAGTTTCAAGATTTAATCCAACCTCTATCTGCTCCTCTCTGTTCAGGAATTTCAATGCCATCCATCTGAATATATAATCCATTAATGATTTAGCAAATCTTATGTTTGGATGGGAGGTGTATCCAGATGGCTCGAACCTCATGTGAACGAACTTCTTAACCAACGTCTTCAAAGGAACTCCATACTGGAGAGCAATTGATATAGACGTTGCAAAAGCATCCATCAATCCAGAGATGGTACTTCCTTCCTTGGACATGGTGATGAATATCTCTCCAGGTTGCCCATTTTCATACAGACCCACAGTTATATATCCTTCATGCCCAGATATACTGAATTTATGGGTAATTGATCTCCTCTCGTCAGGAAGCTTTCTCCTGGTGGGTCGGTTTACCACCACTTCCTTCACAACCTCTTTTACAACCTCTTTAACTTCAACCTTGGCCGCCTCGATCTTATCTACCTCCTTCACCTCT
>JAVZCX010000041.1:0-5819 GCA_038874185.1 Candidatus Micrarchaeia archaeon | reverse complement strand
TTTTTTCTATTGAGTGCTCTTTTGCTATCTTTACTGCATTCTTCGACAACCTTTCTCTGTTTTTTATGCATTTTATTACTGCCTCTGCGCATCCCTTTACATCATGCGGCTTAAAGAGATAACCATTGTAATCATTTTTTACAAGGTCTGGTATTGCAAGATAATCTGCACCTGCAACAGGTAATCCACATGCAAGGGCTTCAAGGCAGGAAAGACCTTGTGTTTCAAACATAGAAGGAAATGCAAATACATCAGCATTATGATAAAATTCAACTATATCTTTATGCTTTACTCCGCTAATGAATATGAATATGTCATCTACTTTATTTTTCTTTACTACTTCTTTGTATTTTTGTTCCATAGGTCCGCTTCCCACTATTATAAAGAATGCATTTTTTATTTCTTTCCTAATGATGGGTGCAGCTTTGATTAGCACCTCGAGATTCTTTTCTTTCACCAGTCTTCCAGTGTAAAGTATAACTGTTTTATCCAGCCACATTTTCTTTTTCCCTGGTTTGAACCTTTTAAGATCTATTCCATTTGAAATTGCTTCAACATTTTTTATTCCATTCCTTATGCATTCTTTCTTCATGTATTCGCTAGGAACAATGACTTTATCGCATTGGTTATAATACCATCTGAGGTATCTCCATGCAACGCTCTTCATTATCCTCTGCATTGGCTTGATCGGAGCTATGTAATGAGTCGCCTCCTGGATATTGGTATGGAGAGTTCCTACAAGAGGCTTTTTGAGAATGCTTGCTGCATAGAGCGCTGCTAAACCCATTGGACCCATCCCGTGCGAATGTATGACATCAATCTTTTCTTTTCTAACTATCTCTTCTGCATCAGGATATGGAAATATGGCAAGCTTGTATGTTGGATAGGGAATGAATTCTATTGATGGAAAGATGTATGCATCATCTTTTCTTTTCCTCTTTTTAACCTCAGGAGTTCCTGCTGCAAATACTACTATTTTATTTCCCAGTTTCTCCAGCCTTTCTTTTATATTTGTTATAGCAACAACAACCCCATCAACATTAGGATACCAAGTTTCTGTAAAGAATGCAATTCTCATCTCTCCACCCATTTAAATTCTCATTTTTTCATCATTATTTTTCCCATCCTTATTATTTCTCCACCAGATTTATTGTATAAGTTTTATTGTATAAGTTTATTGTATCTATGCTGTTTTTGATTATTTACACAAATTATACATTCTATTAACTGTTTTTATTACTGTTTATTGATCATCTCCATTGCTTCCTGTGGGTCAATATTTAATCTATACTTAGCCATCAATCTTTGAATTTCCTTTGCACTTTTTATTCCTTCTTTTTCTATTATCTCCTTTAATTTTTCTCCAGATATGCGCATGAGTTTAGCACTTGAAATAATTTCTTCTATTTCTTCCATGTCTTCTGCTATCTCTTGTTTCTTCTCTGCAACTAGCTTCAGCACTTCAGGTATTGCTGCCTTTGTTATCTTTCCATCCCTGTAAAGAATAAGTATCATCTTTATTTTTTCTTCGCTCAATGAATTTACATCTACACCTTCTCTTCTTAGTGATTTAATTGTGTCTTCACAAGTGACAGCAGCAACAGTAGGATTAACTCCCTCTTCTACAAGTTCAAGAAATAGATTCAATTTTTCAGATCTTATCATCTTTCCAGCCATCTCTGCATTCAGAAGAGATCTCACTCTCTCTTCTATTTCATTGAAAGATGGAAAGTTCTGGCTTTCAGCAATCATATCTTCAGTTATTCTTATAGGAGCAATGTCTGTTTCTGGATACATTCTTGCAGATCCAGGCAAAGGTCTCATGTAATGCGTTTTACCTTGCAAATCCGCTCTTCTTGTCTCTTCAGGAACATTGGTTGCGTACGCTCGCTTGAACACAATCTTCAATGCAGAGACGCATTGTTCCCTTTCTCCAATTACAATTATCCATCCATCATCATGATCAAGTTTTAACACATTTGCTATCTCTCCGATTTCATTTCTAATATTATATTTATCTATATTCTCATCAGAATGAATTATTCCTCCGAGACCCTGCGTTTTTGCATAGTCACTAAGTTCGCTACCATATCTATAATCAGGATAAAGCTCGATTCCAAACACTCCTTTCATTCCTGGCAGTTTAATTGCAAATACAGATTTTCCGCTTTCAACTGCTTTCTTTATCATTTTGCTTCCTGTATTTGCGAAGAAGTGCGTCACATCCTTTATTTCCTTTTCTATTTTCTTATCTGCTTCTTCAGGATCTCCTTCGATAATATGACTTACTTCTTTATGTTTGCTTAGTATGCTCTTTATCTTTTCACATATCTCTATCAGTTTGCTTTGCCGTTTTATTTCATTTTCAATAACTGTTTCTATCAGTTCTAATTCCTGAACTCCTTTTATTTCAACTCTTGCTCCCCCAGGTATAGAGATGTTGAGGTCTTGTCTTATTGTTCCTATTCCTCTCATCATTTTTCCCGTGGATCTTAGCATTAGTCCTATTCTCTCTGCAACCATTCTTGCTTCTTTTCCGCTCTTTATATCTGGGGTTGTAGCAATCTCAACAAGAGGAATGCCAAGTCTATCAAGCCTGAAGCTTTCTATCTCTCCTTTCTGCTCTCC
Source organism: Candidatus Micrarchaeia archaeon (assembly GCA_038874185.1). GTDB lineage: Archaea > Micrarchaeota > Micrarchaeia > CABMEP01 > CABMEP01 > DTQF01. Next base: position 3,191 of record JAVZCX010000041.1, on the reverse strand, counting down.
TATTATTCCGCAGCTTTCCTCTTCTATTGCTATTGTTTGTATTCCTATTTCCTTTTCGCTTTTTTCTTGTACGTTTGCATCTTTATTTTCTTTAATATTTTCTTCATTAATTTCATATCTCAATTTTCCATTCATTCCAAATATTGCAGTTCTTTGGAATCCAGATGTGTTAGATCCGTCGATTACTGTTTTTCTCATTACATGCATCTCATCAACAGTCTCAGCTTCAAGCATATTGCAGATCATCAATCCAAGTAATATTGCTTCTTTATTCATCTCATGTGGTGGCTCATCATCTGTTTCAACCAAACAGCATGTATCTTTGTAAAAATCATATCTGTGCAAAGGCGCTTTCTTTGATTCAAAAAGAGCAGCAGGATCCACCTGCCCAAGTTCGCTTGGAACTGCATGAAGCTTTCTTCTCAGCTCTCTTATCTTTTCTTCATTTCCTTTAGTACTACAGCTGCAGAATAGCTTATTTTTTGTTGCAAGCCTTTGATGCAGTTCCAATCCGATCTTAATTCCTTCGATTCCCATTCTATCCCCAGGATTAATTCATTCTTCATTTCTCTCAGTTATTTCTCCAGCAATGTTTGTTTCCATTATTTTCTTCACTTCATCCATACTTTCAGCATGAGCTAATGCATACATAAGTTTGACAAATGCAGCCTCAGGCGTCCAATCCATTAGATGGCCCATTACTCCTGCTTCTTTCATCAGCCTTCCAGTTTCATAGACATTAAGATTCAATCTTCCATTTATTGTTTGTGAAGAGATTACAATAGGCTTTTTGCTTGAATATTTCTTTATCACTTCAATCATTCCTGTTGATACATGGCCAAGCCCAGTTCCAACCAGAACAATCCCATCATGCTTTTCAATTATATGTTCAAGAATCTCTTTTTTCATTCCAGGATAGAAATAAGCAAGAGCTACATTCCTGTTTAATTCTGTATCTAAAATGAATTTATTTTCTCCTCTTCTTACATAGCTTGAAAGTATTTCTATTCTATCTTCATCAGGCCATATCCTTGCTATAGGAGAAGAATTTATGCTTTTGAAAGCATCTCTTCTGCTTGTGTGCATCTTTCTTGCCTTTGTTCCTCTGTGGAGATAGCAGTAGTCATCATTTTCTGTTCCATGCATGCAGATTGTTATCTCTGCAATATCACTTTCAGCTGCAAGAATTGCAGCCATCAAATTCATCATATTGTCAGATGATCCTCTATCGCTGCTTCTTTGAGCACCAACCAAGACTATAGGAACAGGAGTTTTTATCATGTAAGAAAGTGCAGCAGCAGTATAATGCATAGTATCAGTTCCATGCATCAATACAATTCCTTTGCATCCCTTTTCTATTTCATCTTTTATAGCATTTCCTATTTCAATCCAATGGTCCGGAGTTATATTTTCAGAAAGAATTGAGAAAAGCATCTTGGTTCTAATTTTCTTATTCTTAAGCTGTGGGAAAGACTCTACTAATTCTTCGCTTGTTATTGCAGGGTGCACTGCTCCTGTTTTATATTCTATTTTAGAAGCAATCGTGCCACCGCAACCAAGTATTACTATCTCTTCATTAGGATCTGTTGTTTCCTTTTTTTCTATACGTCTTTTATTCTCTTTTTTTATTTCTGTAATTTCCGTTTTTTCTATCTTTTCTATGTCGATTATTCTGTTGACTTCTATTCCTATATTGTATCCATTTGTAAGCTTGAGTATAAGGCATTCATTATCTCCATATCCTATTCTCGGCATTATTCTTCCTTTATATTCATTCTTTTCAGTCTTTAGCAGAACCAGATCTCCTTCTTTTAGGCCTTTGTATTCTAATATTTTTCTTATATTCTCTCCATACATGCAACTACCTGTTTTCATTCAAAGATCAATCAAAAGTAAAAATAATTAAGAAAGAGAATCAGCCGAATATGTATCCTACTATCCCCATAAATGTGTATAATGGTTCAAGTGTTAATGGGAATATCAATATTCCATTCTTTGTTGCCTTTATGTCTCCTATAACATCAGATTTGACAGTAAGCTCAACATCATATGTATGCTTGAGTCTTTCACTTGAGATTGATTTTACTATAATAGTCGGCTTGTATTCCTTTTCCTCGTTTACTGCAATCTCATAGAATGTGTTCACAGTCTGTCCTGCTGCCACATGTATGTTCTTTTTCATATTCCATGCAGGTACTCCTTCAGAATATATTTCAAAAACATCATTCGCAGCTCCTTTGTTCTCTATTTTTATAGGATATCTTGCAGGCTGGCCAACACCAGTTGTTATTCCAACTGTTGGCATGCCTGTTTTCATTACATCTCTGCTTATCTTCACTCTTCCGAAAAACATTACGCTCCCAAGTCCTTGCTTTGCCTCACAGACTTCATTTTTATCTTCACATTCTGTAAGTATAAGCTTAACAATGTACGTTCCATCCGGAGCATTTGGGTCTGCTTTGATCGTAGCCCTCATGTTTTTTGCATAAACCATGCTGTCGAATCCTTGCCATCCATTAGGCACTTCCAGTACACCCAGTACGCCCCAGTTTGCTTCAAGTCCGCCCTTTCCTATATCAGTACCTTTTACAGTTATTGCCAGAGTTTGTCCCGGACCTATTGTTCCAAGGTCAACAGTTTCGCCTTCAGAAACAGTTGCAACAACTGGTTCAAGTATCTTTACAGAAGATGAAAAAACTGCACCGATTAAAAATAATAATGCAAACAGAATAGACACTTTCTTCATAATATTACCTCTTTTTTTGGCCAAACAACTGACGTGTTAAATACATCTACTAATATTGTATTAAATATTCATTCCTTAGAAAACTTTATAAATTAATAGTTTAAATATGTTTTTAAAGAAATTAATATAATATCGAAATATGTTGGTGATTTCATATGAGGAAGTTATTTACTATTGTTTTTTTGTCATTAATTTTTAGTACAGTATTTGCACAGTCAACAACATATACTACAGATTCGTCAAGTGTACAGCTACAGAAAGCAATCTGTCAGGTTTATTGTATTTTGAGTGGAATTCTTCCAGTTATGGCATTTGTTCTCTTTGTTCTTGCTGGCGTTGCATATGCAGCAGGAAATTTCTTTGGAGCTGAGATGAGGGCAAAGGCAACAGGCTGGGCAATGAATATGATAACCGGAGCAATAATTGCATTGATTTTATCTGCAGT
>JAVZCX010000040.1:0-6101 GCA_038874185.1 Candidatus Micrarchaeia archaeon | reverse complement strand
ACCCCATATTCCTCTTTTATATTAGTTCTTCCTGCTCTGCTGCTTGTAAAGCATGAGAACCCTTCTAATTTTTCACATAGTCTCGCAAATGCGCTTCCATCCTCATCCCTTATCTCCTGAATGAAAACAAGGTCATAATTGGATATCCTGGCTGCGTATTTATGCAAAAGTGTTTGGTTTTCAGCCTTCGAGTCTCCAAAGACCTGGAGATTCCAAGCTGCGATTCTAATGCTGCCGTTTTCTCCGACACTTAAATCTGTATCAAGATGTGTTTTAGCTTCATTAGCAATATTTTGAAAAGAAATGGCTAACAATAGCAGCAATATTATGATCACAAAAACAAAACGAAGATCAATACGCAAGGCCCCCATTTCCATGAATATCTCTATTTGAAAAAATTAAAAAAAGTGTCTTGCTTGTTATTTCGGAAGGGTGATTCTTACAGTGGTTCCATTTCCTTCCTTTGAGGCTATTGCTATTTTACCGCCATGCATTTCGATTATCCTTTTTGCATTAGTCAAGCCGAATCCATTTCCATTGATAAGATCTGTTGTTGCCATGTCTTTGTTTGAGAGGACCTTCCTTTTGACATCGTCATTGAAGCCTTCCCCGTCATCTGAAATGCTTACATGGATCTCTTTTTCGCCTTCCGCAAGTTCTATGCGAACTTCTTGCTTGGAGTATTTCAATGCATTCAATATTATATTTTCTATTGCTCTTCTGATTTTATCTTCATCGCCAGTTATGGCTAAATTTTCATTGCCAGAAAGAAACATCTTCTTATTTGTTCTTTCTGCATGCAACTTATGCACTTCAACAATCTGTTGAATTCGCCTTGACAGATTGAATCCATTTTTCTTTAGTTCAATTGCATTATGCAAGAATTTGTTATTCAGCAATATCTCTTCTATCATTCTTGAAAGATCTATTGCAGAATTGTAAACGAGATTTAAAATCTGGCGTTTATCCTCGCCAAGGTCTTCATATTCAAGAAGAACCTCTATTCCTGACTTGACCCCAGTCAAAGGATTCTTCATGTCATGGACAGTTCTTGCAAGGGATTTGCTGTATTCTTGATCTGATTTCTTCTTTTCGCTCAAAAGATCATTTAAATGCTTCATATATTCTGTGGTCTGTTCATTTATTATCTGCTTTTGCTTTTCTATCATTTCTTTTTGCAATATTATGGTTTGCTGCATGTCAGTTATCTTTTCTTTTAATTTAGCGACCTCTGTTTTCAATTCGTTTATTGTATTATCTTTGAAAAGAAGTTCTACGTCCATTTCCATCTGGTAAGAGCTGAATTCTTTCCTTAGTCTTTCAATTTTCATTTTAGTTGCTTCCTCTTTTCTTGCTATGTCCTCTTTCAACCTATCAAGCTCTTCCTTGGTTATTATATCTTCAGCCTTGACTGTTTTCGAGAAAACTTTGCTGTCGCTTTTTCTTCTCAAAAATGGAATGCTTTGCTTTTCCACATCATTAAGATTGACTTTATTCAGCGGAGCTGCAACTCTCCGTAACTCTAAAGATTTGTATGTCGAATTCATAATGGTCGCCAATTTATATTCTCAAGAAAGATTTAAAAAACATTTCTATCTTCTGCCATCTTTTCTCTTCTTTAAGAGGTATGCAACAAACGCCAGAATAAATACCGCCAGTACTATGAAGGTTGAATTTTCTGAGAAGATCCATCTTGGATCTGAGATTATCTGCTGAAGCAGATATACCAGTATTCCAGCTATTATAACCATCAAGGCGAATTTCCATAGTTTTTCGCTTTTTTCAGATCTTTTTTGCATAATTGATTAATGTCTGATAGATTAAAAAATATTTCATAGTCAATACAAATAATATAAAGGGGGATTTTATGGTACTGTCTGACCCAAAAATCAAGAGACTTTTAAGAATTAAAGGCAAGACTCTCGCTTCGAAAAGAAGAGCAAAAATAAGAAAGCTTAAGGAAAAAGAGGAATAGATTAACTACAGCTTAGTTAAGAAAAATATATATACCAGTTTGTGTTTCTATTTTTTAGGATTATTATGCGCGACACACTAGTATTTGATGTAGATGGAACGTTAGTCAACACTCTTCCGCACATATATAAAAGCTATTGTTTAGCATGTCAAAGATTCAAATTAAAAGAGCCGTCTCTTGAACTATTAAGAAAGAATTATGACCAGTCGAATAATTTCAGAAACACTGCAAAAGCCATAGGCGTGCCTTCTGAATTAACGGACGAATTTAATTATTGGGTATATGAATTTTTTAAGAAAGAAATAAGAAAAAACAAACCAGAAATGATTCCAACCGTTCTCAATGTTCTGTACGCCCTTAAGGCAAGGGGCGTCAACATGTGCATACTTAGTCTTGAAATGCATGAAAATACAGTCTACAAGCTTGGAGAGAAAATCGTCAATGACATATTCTCTGAAATAATAATGCCGCACAAAGGAAAACCGGACGCACTTAAAAAACTAAATAATTGCAGCAAAGGCAATATTATATACGTAGGAGATTGCGTATCAGATGGCGAAGCTGCACGTTTTGCAGATGTAAATTTCATAGGTCTTGCAACAGAATACAGCTTTAGCGAAGAAAATAACATGATTGAATATGTAAAGAAAAATATCGAAAAATCGAGGGTTGTGCTTTCGCATTTCCATATAATTTCTACGTATGAAGGAATGAACCTTGGAAATGGTTTATATGAATAATGAAAACAAAAAAAGCGAGAAAAAATCCGAAGATCTGTTAGGCGATATTGAAAGATTCGATAGAATAAGCTCAGATCCGTTAGTTGAAAAGAGCATGCGGTCGCATAAGCATTCGATTATTGTTATAATCGATCCCGATCCTGCCGATAACAAATTCTACGAAAGCTTCTTTCCAGGAAATAAGTTCATAAAAACCAGATCACATAGTGAAGGAGTGAAGCATGCAAGCAAAGCAATAACAGACGGAACGATTTCTGCCATCATCATAGACGATTCAATAGAAGGCGGAATGGCGCCTATGCTTGTTTCATTATTCAAGACCTTGGCAAAAAAAATGAATTCTGAAATAAACATCTTTGTAACATATAAGGGAAGCATAAATATAAGGAGATATTCAATTAGACCAGATGTCACAATAAACAAGGACAGCGGAGAATTTGATATCTTTTATTGAGTATCGAGTTCAGATATTAATTGCTAAATAGAAACATTTATATATAACATATATGTCAAATTATTATGGCAGAAACAAAATTTGAAGATGGTTTATGCGGCAACAAACTCAAGTTGCATAACGAGTATATCAAAAAAATGATTGAACAGACAAAGGAGTATCATATTTTTTCTAAGATCAAGGTTTTATACGAAGATCTGATCAAGAAAAGCAGCGACATTAAGAGAGCAGAAGTCTATAAGAAACAGTACAAGACAGCAAGTCTGATATTTCTCCATAGAATCAGTGAGTACAATAAGAACTGGAAAAAAATTGAAGAGGAGTGAAAATGGAATTTGAAATTTCAAAATATAAGAACGACCCGGATCTTCTAATCAGATCCAAACTCAAACGGCTGCTTCATCTAGAAGGTAAACTCGTAGAAGACATGGAAAAAATTAAAACTCCGACAGATCTATTTAAGCAGATAGAAATCCACGACAGGCATCTAGACAGATTGCAAATCAGCATATTCAGGGACATAATATGCATGGACATGGCTAAAAATTTAGCTATGAACATCAGACTTGAAGCTAAGGATATATTTAGGATGATAAAGTATGCGATAGACATGAAAACAGCCAGGAAAATGCTTGAGGAGGATGCTGTCAAAGTAAAAGGAGGCGTTCTTTTCGCTTTAAACAACGAAACAAAGAAAGAGATAGAGGATTATTTTATAAAACAGATAAAAGAAGGGCACAAAGAGCTTAGACTTCCAAATAGGTTTTATAAGTGAAGGTTGAGGCCAATGTTTGACGACATATATAAGAAAAATATAGGATTTGCGAAATATTACGCTTATATAAATAAAATATTCGATTTACCTATAGCAGAGATTATTGACAAGAAGCACCACGGGATAATCTATTTTTCTAAGATTAGAATCGAATCCATCAATTTTAATTTCAATAGCAACGAGACTTATTATTACTTGGATCCCATAGAAATTAAATATACAGATTTGTACGAAGACAAGACAAAGCTCATATGGAAGAGAATTAGAAAAACAAACCAGGATATATATCTATACAAAAAAGCAATATTCAATTGGCTGAACAAAGAAAGAGTTGACCTTTTTTCTATAATAGACTATGGCCCGCTCAGCGTTATATCAAAAGAGCAGAGCCATGTCGTCTCCTTTGATGACGCAAAAAACTATATCGAAACATCCAATGTTGAAAACAAAAAGGCAAGAGAATACATTTTTGAGCACGATTTCAAGAATGAGATCAATGAAAGATTAAGGCTAATTAGAAAGATACTGCCTAAAAACAAAGAGCAGATCAAAAAATCAATAATTGACGAAGCGAAAAGGAAAAAATTCAGGAGTCAAAATTGACCTTTTACAATCGAGCTTCATCAAGAATGCTTATAGTGATTTCATGAGATTTAGGGATTTAAATAAAAGAAAAGAAGCAGATAAGAAATCAGAAAAATCCATGCGAATCTCAAGGGAGACTGAAGAAAATATCATTAAAGAAAGAGATGAAACGCACGGCTTAAAAAATGAGCAAAAAAAGAATGCCAAGCGCTTATTGTTTATTTCAGGTTCTATAGGCGAACGCTTGCGAATGCTTAGGCTGGGAGAAGAGCTTGGCATTTCTTTCCATGTAATTTCAGATCTGGATGAGATCGCATATGAAAGAAATACAAAGATTGATCTAGACTTTGACGCCATAATAATAAGCGATGAAGCATTTGAGAAAATTGATATTCAATGTTCCTCAGATTTTATAAATAGATTAAAACATATCCATGAGCATAACAATATGCATCTCCCTAAAATTGTGCTGTTAACTGATTTCAAGCAGCGTTTCGAAGCAAAATGTTTGCACCTTAAGATTGATTGCGTCCATGATTTCCTCTACAAAAAGATATTCAAAAGAGAGAATATAGAACAGATAATAAAAAACCTTGAAGAATCAAAGTGATTTTGGAAGGTTTGATGCGTATAATAATTTTATATATTTATCGATTGATAAATAGTAAAGGTGGTTTGGCATGGGAAGACAATATCTGAATATTTGGAATGTCTTACTTGTTTTTATAATGTTGAATCTGATATCTGCATTCAGTTTTGCACAAGGCCAGATTTCTCCTGGATCTTCTGGAAATACAAATGTCACAGATAAGCCTATGGTTACAAAAGATACTGGAGTTTCAGAAGACTTTAAGGAAGGAATAATGACTTCTGATGTGCCTTCAAGCAAAACTAATGAAACTAGCGCATCTGAATTTAATATAGCAGAGGTAGATGATATTTATTCAGCTATAAAGTATGCAAATGAAACAAGGATAATGCAATGCATAGATGAAGAAACAAAGGCAGAGATAATTAATCTTTACTTAAAATACAGAAATGCAGTGCAAAATAAAAACAAGGAAATGATTCCTCTATTAAGGGAGGAAGCCTTAACTCTAAGGGAAAGAGTAATGGAACAGGTTTCCGGATGCAAGACAAATACAGTTCCGATAAGGCAACAGGAGGTTAATCAAGAAATGAGGCAAGTGGTTTCTACCTATGTTGAAAGAATCCAGAACCTGTCATCAATTAATGACACTCAACTAAGAAATCAAATAAGAGAACAGATAAAAGAGGAGACAATGATGCAGATCAAACAGATTGTTGCAGAAAGAAAAGAAATTAACGCCGCAGATGTTTTGCCAATCGCAACTGCAATACATCTAAATAGATCTGTTGCCAAACTTGGAGATGAAGAGATAAATTCAACAAACATTTCAATTAAAGCAAGAATAAAAGATAGGGAAATGAATATCACAAGAATACAAGAAAGATTAAAGATAGTGGAAAAAGACACTGAAGCTGAGATAGAACCAACTGCAAATGTTGTTATAACTGAAAATGAAACAATGATAAATGATAAGAACTTAT
>JAVZCX010000039.1:0-6268 GCA_038874185.1 Candidatus Micrarchaeia archaeon | reverse complement strand
CCTTTGATTACAGACAGCTTTACAATAAATTCACAATCCAATGTAAATATGGAGCAAATAAACGATCTTAAAAATGGCAAGGTTACAGTTGTATTTAAAGGTTCAAATACTGCAAGGGTTTCTGGATTTGTTTTGAATCTTGGAGACTTTGGAAATAACTATATAAATAATGTAACTTATGTGTCAGATAAAGAGTATGAAATATTTAGATACACTGTCGATGGCAAAACAGTGAAAATAGATCAGCAGCTTTATCTATATCCAAACTCTAAATTCGTGTTCAGTGTAAGTCAGGTTCCATTAAGATGTACATATAGTTATGAATGTCCTTCCGATAGCATATGTCAGAACGGAACATGTGTTGTTGTTCCATGTTCCTGTGGTTATATATTAAATAGAACATGCATACCTTATGAATGTTGCAAGGATTCTGACTGTCCATCAGGCAAATCCTGCATATCTCATTTATGCGTATACACACCACCTACAATAACCGAAGAAGAGAAAAGATATATTGCAGACAGGCTAAACGTACTAATTGTTTCTATTCAATCAGCAAGAGAACAGGGAGAGGATACTACAGCTGCAAGCCAGCTGCTAGAACAAGCAAGAACAGCATATGAAGCAGGTGATTTTGAAAAGGCAAAAGAATTATTAGCGCAAGCCCAGCAGATATTCACGCAAACTATAGAGACGCAACCTTCAATCCCGTATCTTGCAATAATGGCTGTAATAGCATTATTGCTAGTATTAGTTTTGGCATACTTATTAATTTCTAAGCTTTCTAAGCCAAAATGGAAGCCTAAGAAAAAAGAGTAAATTAAAGAAAAGAGTAATTAAGAAATACAGCACAATTTAAAATACGAAAAGTTAAAATTAAAAATAAACAGTTTACTTCTTTTCCATATAGCCGCATTTTCCGCAGCTCCATCTGTCCTTGTGCTCAGCAAGCCTTACTCCTGCACCGCATCTCGGACAGCTTTTCCCTTTTTTGTATGGTTTTGGTTTTCCTTTGTCTGCCATAAATATCACCTTAAGTCAATACTTTCAGTTATCATTCCAATTTATTTCTTTTTCTCTTTCTTTTCCTTCTTTTTATGCATTTTCTCAAGTATATCTTTTGAATCGTATACAAAAACTTCAGCCTTTCCCTGCTTTGCTCCGGCTCTGACAACAAATTCATTTATATAAACCAATTCAGGATGGGCTGTCAATGCCTTTGCAATTGCTTGCTGGATCTCTTCTTTTTTCGGTGTTCCAGCCTCAAAATCAACGAGACACTTAGCTTCTTTTCTTTTTAGAATAGGGTTGTCTCTTTTTTCTAATATTTTGACTTCAACCATCAAATCACCATAAACTGTTTTAATTTCAAAATCTTAAACAATTATCTTACTCTCTGCATAAGTCTTTTTCCAAGTGTTTCAAGGAGTTCTACTTCTTTCCCTGCTTCAACCTGTCCTTGCAGCTCCTTTGGAATCTTCAATTCATACATTTCGTAAGTAGCAGGATCCATAACTTGGGCGATGTCTCCGCTTACAGAAACTACTTGTGCTGTTTTCTTTTCAATTACAGGTATCTCTACATCTGCATCTGAAGGTTTAAGCAAGGTATGTTTGCTTTCATCGAATATGCTAATTCCAGTTATTCTCATCTTTGCTGCTCCATGCTTTCCAGGTGCAGAGGTTTGAATCTCTACAACTTTGCATGGCTCTCCATCTATCATTACATATCTTCCTATCTTAAGATCTTTTGCACTTCCAGGCATTACTGACATAAAAACACCTATTTATAGTTATATCTATCCTTTTATAAGGATATAAAGAGCAATATAATATAGGCGAGAAAGGTATAAAAGTATATCTATAGCCATATATTTATGGCTTCATCTATTGAAAATAAAATAGGGAGAATGATCAATGTCTTTGATTCACATTGCCATCTTGAACAGAGTAAAAATCCAGAGGAATTAATCAAGAAGTGCAATGATTTAGGCATAGGTTTAATAACTTCTTCAGCAAGAATAGAGGATTTTGAAAAAACTTTGAGACTGGCAAATAGTTATTCTATATATTATACTCTTGGTCTTCATCCATTATTCGCAGCTAAGTCAAATAAGAATGAAATAGAAGAATACATATCAAAGATAAAAGAAATTAAAAGTAGTAAATTTATTGGGGTAGGAGAGGTTGGATTAGACTTTTTCCTTGTAAAGAAAGAAATGCAGGAAAGGTCGAAGCAAGTATTTCTTGAATTCATAAACCTAGCGAATGAAATGAGTAAGCCATTAGTTATACACTGTAGAGATGCATATCCAGAGGTAATTGATATTCTATCTAACGAACTCAAGACCATAGCAGTATTTCATTATTTCAATCAGCCAGATTATGCGAAAGAAATAGTAGATAAGGGATGGGTGCTTTCATTGCCGTATATACTCTCAAAAACAAAAATAGCAAAAATATTCGAAGAAGTAGGATATGAAAAGATAGATCACTTCTTGCTTGAAACAGACTCCCCCATATCTCTAGATAAAAAGGAAATCACGCCATTGGAAATAATAGATCTAGCAGAAAAAATTCAAGCAGCAACAGGAATAGAGAAAGAAACAATAATGAAAAAAACAACAGAAAATGTAAAAAGAGTGTTTAAAATTTAGGTTTAGAACCCTATTTCATGCTATTGCAAGAGGAAACAAATCTTTTCATTTCTTCAATGCTTGCAAATTCTCCGACATGGCTTTGTTTATTTGAAGGGCATACAAATTCAGGTATGTACTTCAATTGTGCAATTCCAGTAAGGCATTCTCTTGCAAGATTCACTGCATCTTGGTTTTGAGAATCAATTCTCACAAACCAATAACCCTCATTTTCAAGCTGAGTTACCCAAGGCTTCATCTTCTGACAGTGTGGGCACCAATCTGCATATATGAAATATACTTTATTAACTTCGCAGTTTGTCTTTATTGTTTCTAATTCCTGGGTTGCCTTGGAACCTGAAGTCGAGTTCGCAGAATTAGAGTTTGTAGAATTATTATTTTCATCAGAAGAATTAAGTACATACTTTCCCATGGTTTGATTTGGTTGTGTTATTGAATTAGTTTGGACCCGGTTTCCGATACATCCGCTTATTATTAGAACTCCTAGAATTAGAAATACAGCCAATATAAATTTTCTCATCTACTCACCTTCCTATACATCGTCATAAATTTTTTTGAACATATATGATTTTTTATTAAAATTAATAAAAACATAATAATTTAGCAAACTCATTTAACAAACTTCACCAATCTTTTAACTGCTTCTACAAAAGTATTTGCCTCCTCTTTTGTATTGTACAAGTATAATGATGCCCTTGCTGAACCATCTATGTTGTTTGCATTGAACCAGGAGTGAACACAATGCTGGCCGCTTCTTATCATTATATTTTCTGACTTATCTAAGAGCAATGAAATCTGATGATAAGTCATTCCTTTTATGTTGAAAGAAAATATTCCGCTTCTAAGTTTTGCTTCTTTAGGACCTAATAACTGGATATATCCGTTTTCTATCTCTTCTTCCAATCCTTTAGTTATCATCTGATTGAGTTCGCTTTCATGTGCTTCTATCCTTTCTAATCCAACTGATCTTAGATACTCGGTTGCAGCTCCAAGCCCAATTATGCCAGAATAGTTTTGTAGACCTGCTTCATATTTATTTGGTAATTTTTCAAACTCAACACTTTCATAAGTGGAATTGACTACTGTTTCCCCTCCAGTCATAAACTCAGAAAGATTAGAAACTGAATTTTCAGATAGATATAAAATACCCGTTCCAGAAGGGCCAAGCATTTTATGTCCCGAGCAGGCTAGTGCATCAGGATTAAGTTTTTTGGCATCTATCTTCTTATGTGGTGCAGATTGGGCTGCGTCAACAAGTGTAAAAATTTTATTGTCGCGCGCTATTTTTATCATCTTTTCTATTTGCTGCGTTGTTCCATCTATATTGGAGGTGTGAACAAAAGCTGCAAGCTTTACACTTTTATCTATTTTATTTTGAAAATCCTCAATATCTCCAAATCTAAAGAATTTCAATTTTATTCCTTTCTTCTTTAACATCTGCCAAGGAATTAGATTTGAATTATGTTCTTTATCTGAAATTAATACAGAATCTCCTTCCTTAAAATTGAAAGAATGAGATATTAGATTTATTCCTTCCGTTGTATTTCTTGTTATTATTATTTCATTAGGTTTAGCATTGAAGAAATTTGCAATTTTCTTTCTTGCGCTTTCAACCTCTTCTGTTGCTTTTTCTCCAAATTTATGGTTGCTTCTGCCAACACATGCGGGATACTCTTCATAATATTCATTCATCTTCCTGATTACTTGAATCGGCCTTAATGTCTGGCATGCATTATCGAAATAAATTACATTTTTTCCATTTATCTTCTTGCTTAAGATTGGAAAATCAGCCCTTATTTTTTCAATATTCAAACCCATATGGGCACCCTAAAATCAATAGTAAACTATACTTATTTATCCAAAGTAGACTATACTTATTTATTCAATAATAAATATAAATATAATGCTAAATATGATGTTAAGAACATATCCATCAAGAACAGATTTAATATTTGGATTAATTTCAGTTTAATACTACATAGTGATTAAATGAAAATAAAAATAATTCCACTTATTGACTTTCCACTTCCCTTCAATAAGATAAAAGAACCATTTACCATAGAATTAGAATTAAATGTAGCAGATAAAGAATCCATTGATTTTATTCAAAATGAGATTTCTAAATCACAGCTTTTTGCTAAAGATATTTTGTATTCTTTTTCCAAATATCTAGAATCGAAAGGCAAATTATCGAAAGAAGTCAGGTATGTAATCATAACAGATAAAAAACTAATATACAGAAAAAAGTCAATTCTTGGTCTTAGTGAATTAGGAGGCAATTCAATAGTGTCGCTTTATCTCATCCAAAAAGAGCCGGATATGGATCAGGAAGAAGAAGCTATAAAAGTTATTCTCCATGAGCTTGGCCATGGACTTGGCTTAGGACATTGTAGAGTTAAAGGTTGTATAATGTCAAAATTAGAGTCAATTGAAGATTTAAGAAATCAAAGATTTGAATTTTGCAATGTCTGCAAGAAAAAACTTGATAAATAAAAATAGAAAGCTTCACCCATTTTGCAGTATAAATCTTTTCAGTTGTTCTTCGCTCATTTCTCCACAAACTGCCTTGTCTGTTTTTATGCTATAGAATGCAGGAACACCAAGGATTTTACAATCCCTTTCAATAGAAGCTGCATGCATAAGCATTATCTCTCTATTTGTTTCATTATGCCATACTTCTAGCTTTGTGAATACTACCCCAGTTTCATTCTCTACTTTCTCTACTATAGGTTTCATTTTCTGGCAGTGCGGACACTCAGCTCCATAGAATTCAATAAATCCTTCAAGACCACATGGTGGCTTTCCAGTTTGATTTAGAGTATAGTTCGTGGTACCATTTAAAGTTCCATTAACTAAACTAAATGGAGCAAAAACACAATTTCCAGTTACAGGATCACAGGTTCCATATACTATTAAGTTATATATGCTATAGCATGAATAGCCAAAACTTGCAAAAAATATAATCGCGAAAACTAGGGATAGAGATTCAAAGTGCTTAAAGACAAATTGCGCAGCTTTTTCATTTTTCATCATTAAGTTTCCAATTATCATGCTCTTTACTTTTTCATCAAATCCAGTCTGACATTTTCTTAGAGTTATTTTTCTGAAAGTACAATCGAACGCTTCAGCTGCTAAAGGCCTATATTTTGCTGAAAATATAGATAAAAACGCAAATACAAAAAGTGCCACAAAACAAAGAACCATAAATTAACACCAACTTAATTCAGAATTGAATAGTTTAGATTTAATTCAGAATTGAATGATATTAATCATTATATCTTAAAATATTAAAAGATTGCGAATTTATTCCTTCTTTTTATTCCTTTCATCAAAATAGCTTTCCTTAAAGCTTTTCTTAAATCTATGGCAAGGTTTTTTCTCCGGGCAAATTCCATATAACTTACATTGTGGTCCAAGAAATGAAAATAATCGAGGATTTCTTTTTCCTATTTCCAATGCAATTCCTTCTGCAATCTCTCTTATCTCCCATTGCGCCTCTGTGCATGTTCTCTTTCCTATCGCGTTCAATGCATTCCATCCGTTTATATGAATTAAATCATAAATTATTAATGCATGAGGAATAACTCCTATCGCATCATTCTTTCCAATTCC
>JAVZCX010000038.1:0-6421 GCA_038874185.1 Candidatus Micrarchaeia archaeon | reverse complement strand
GGAAGAGTTATAGAAGAGACCATAATGTTCTCTGATAGAGATATTATAAGATCTGTTTTGAGAATAAAACCAAGAGTGATTGCAATAGATGCACCTCTTTCTTTTCCTATTGACGACAACATGAGGGAAGAAGAAAAAACACTTAGAAAAGAAGGGTATAATATATTCCCATTCTTTGATTCCATGAAACTGCTTGCGAAAAGAGGAATCGAAATAGATAAGATGTTGGATGCATTCACTGTTATAGAAGTTTGTCCATCTATCTCTGCAAAAATACTTGGAATACAGAGAGAAAAGAATAAGCTTAGAAGACACATAGAGGATGCAAAGATTGCGGCCATAACTGCAAAATTATTTTATGAAGGGAAATGCAATCTTATAAGTGGAAGATTCTATATACCTAGAAAAGATAACGATATAAAATAACACTATAAAATGGACATAATATGAGTATTAAAATTGATATAAGAAGTAGATTATGAAGATGTTATGAGATAAAAGAAATAGAAAGTATTAAAATAATATAATATAAATGTGATATTTATGGTAAAGGAGATATTATTTCCAAAAGAGCTTAAGCCAGAGGAATCAGTTCCTGTAATATTAGAAGGATTAATCGGAGGAACTGTTGCTGGACTTGGCATGCTGACTCTTGGCGCTTTGTTTTCACCTGAAGTAAGTACTGCTTTAGTAAGCGCTTCTGCGGTTGCAAGCGGTTTTGCAACAACAATTGTTCTCCAGGAAAAGAAAAATACGGCTAAGCAAAACGTTGATGAAAAAAGGCAGAAGAAAAAGAGATAAATTTAGATGCGCATTCAAATTAGTGCATTCAAATCTTAATCTAATTTTATCTGCATAAGCCTATTGTTAATTCATGAAAATAGTTTACCTTTGTATCTGTTATTCCTATATCTAGATCAAAATAAACAAGAAGCCTTTTTTGAGTAATTAAAGGAATGCAAGAGACTGAATTATTGCTTGAATAGAAAAAATTTCCAAATTTTAAAAATATAATTTGACCAGTAGAATCTTTTACATAATTAAAATAATCTCTCAGTTCAGTTGAAACCTGTCCTGTTCTTGCAAATGAAGATAAGTCTGTATGGTATTTTAGCTCTAAAACTTGATAGACATCGTTCAGTATTACTGTTTCATATAATGGGATAGGATTTTGTTTTTGTTGTATTAACAGATAAAGAGATGTAATTGAAATTAAGAATAATGTAAACGTAATCAACGCCTCTAATGTAAATACTGCCCCCTTTTTCCACATATCATCACATACATCTTTCTTGTCTAAACAATATTCTGTTAAATTATTTTATACAAACTCTAAGTATTCCTTCTTCGTATTTGTGCCAATTAAAATCATTTATCAATACAAGCCGATTAATACAAAATATCTCATCGTTATCTGCTGCATGAAATTGTTTAGTGAAATTTCTCACTACACTTCCATTTTTACTAGATAGCTTCCATTCTATATAGCTAAATCCATACTCACTATTGTTTAATGAAGTTAATTTGATTGCAAAAGAATCCAGATCTGAAATTGAAATAAGATTAGATATTGTTTCTGTGTTTGATTTGTATGCTCCTTCCTTTCTGACAATCTCATTTGAAAAAACTATTAATGAAACAGTTTTCTGCCTTGACTCGAGATTATGTAAAGAGGAGGAAATTGACTGAATGAACGTATAAAATATTAATGACATTGTTAGAATAATTATAACTGCGAATGATGCATCTACGCTGAACAGTCCTCTTCTACAGTTTTTCATTTTCATTCTTCCTATCATCTAATCACTCGCTATATATTAAATTAAGATAATGGCTTATAAAGTGTAAGAAGACCTACTCCTGCTTGAGTTAAAGGTATTTTAGATATCTTAGTCATATTTTCCTTCTTGCAGATTACTGACTTGTTACTATCTCCTTCTGATATCGAACATCCTTCTATGAATATCTTCATATCTGTAAAGTGGTTGTTTATGAGTCTTTCTGATTCTATTAGTCTAAGAGAATTTATCTTAAGGGAAAATTCCTGCAACTCTACTTTCTCTAGGAACTTAGAATAATCTAGAGAAGAAACTAGAATAAATATGAAAAGAATATAGACAGCCATTATGAAAATAAATTCCAATGATAATTGACCTTTCATCTAATCACTTTTTGCAAACCTAAATAATCATCCCAAATTATTTCTGTTGACTCTGGAATTATGATTGCAGATGAAATGTTTTCTTTACTGTCATAAACCATAACTCCATATTTTACATTGATTAGATCATATATCGTATTTTCCAATATGTTTTCTGAGATTCCTTGTATTATTTTTTTATTTGGTTTTGTTATTGTAGTGGATTGATTTATTGAAGTTGAAAGGAAAAGGCTACATATATTTTTTACTTCATTTCCAACAATAACTGTATCATCTACATTGAATACATTTAATCTCTGATAGATCTGATTTGAACCGAAATATTCTGGTTTCCTTCCTTTTATTGTTATCATATCAACTATTTCATTTTCTGAAGGAAATCCACACCAGAACTTCAGTGCATAATCTCTCCAATGATAATATGAATGGTTTCCACCGCTTGTCAGATCATTAAGTCTATTTACACCATATAAAGAATAAGAAGAATCAAAGACAAGCAAATATTCTGGAAATAGAAATTTAAGAAAATCTTGCATTATTCTTATCTGTTCTGAATAGATTATTACTCTTTTTACTGCATGTTTTAACTCAAGCTCTCTTCCTGCTCTTTCTTCTAAAATGAAGATTTTATTCTCTAGATAGGAAGTTCTTTCATAAATCATAAGATAAATTGAAAGAACTGAGAGAAGATATGTAAATATAGCAAAAAGATAAAGAAATGAAAACACTCCCTTTTTATTTTTCACTAAAAAATTCATTAAATTAATGAAACAATAAAAGATATTTAAATTCTTTTATTCTATATATTATAATAAACTTTTTTAATTTATTAGAGAGAAGCGGGGTAGGGTAGCCTGGAGTACCCGCTGGATTTTGCAAGTGTAATGCTTGCAGAAGGCGAAGCTCATAACCCAGAGACCGATGGTTCAAATCCATCCCCCGCTACTTTTTTTACAAAAATATATTTGCAAGTAAAATATTCTTTTTATTTGAACTTATTGTTTTTCCATTTTATAGACCACTTCTTTCAAAATATTAAATAAATTGATTTGCATTGGATAAGCGAGAATTTCAGTTTTAATTTTGATATTTAGTTCCATTACATTGTAATATATTCTCAACATCTAACTTCTTGAAAAATTTCTATATATTGATTTATATAAATCAGATCTAAAATTCTATTCATATTCCATTCATAAATAAACCTATGCCATTTACAAGAAAGTTAAGAATAGAATACTAAAAATTAGAATGTCAACTGCATGCATATTTATAAATAATATTAACAGATAATAACTAGAAGTAATTATTGGGCCCGTAGCTCAACGGATAGAGCGCTTGGCTTCGGACCAAGAGGTTGGGGGTTCGAATCCCCTCGGGCTCGCTTTAAGTGAGATAGGTAAAATTCTTAAATTATTAGAAACAATATTAATTAGGAGAACTTATTCTCTTGTTAATATTCATGTTGTGGTGGTAATAATGAGTGATGTTGCTGAACTTTTTGTAGCAGAGGCATTGAAAACAGATGTAGGAAGAGGGATAGTAAGACTAGATTCAGAAACAATGAACAAACTTGCATTAACAACAGGTGACATAATTGAAATTAAAGGAAAGAAAACAACTGTTGCTATTGTATGGCCCGCTCATCCTCATGATGAGGGACATAAATTGATAAGAATGGACGGACAGGTAAGACAGAATGCAGGAGTTGGAATGGGAGATAAAGTTACAATCAAAAAGGTAGAGGCTAAGCCTGCAAAGAAGGTTGTATTCACTCCATACCAAGCAATGAGATTCTCGCCGGGATTTGATGAACTGCTAAAGAGGAGATTAGAAGGAAGGCCTGTAATGAAAGGAGACACAATATTCATAAGCATAATTGGAAGCACTGCATTCCCATTAGTAGTTGCAGTGACTCAACCAGTTGGAGCCGTAATTATAAATGAAAGAACAATGGTTGAGATTAAAGAAGAGCCATTGAAAGAGACTGGAAGAATACCTACTGTGTCTTACGAAGACATAGGTGGATTAAAGGAAGAAATAAGAAAGATAAGGGAAATGGTTGAACTTCCTTTAAGACATCCTGAATTATTTGAGAGGCTTGGAATAGAAGCTCCTAAAGGAGTTCTTATACATGGTTCTCCTGGAACTGGTAAGACACTGCTTGCTAAGGCAGTAGCAAATGAAAGCGATGCAAACTTCATATATGTTGGAGGACCTGAATTAATATCAAAATATGTAGGAGAATCTGAAGAAAGATTAAGACAACTTTTTAGAGAAGCAGAAGAGAATGCTCCTTCAATCATATTCATGGATGAGATTGATGCAATAGCTCCAAAAAGAGAGGAAGCAACTGGAGAAGTTGAGAGAAGAATGGTTTCTCAGCTTCTTGCACTCATGGATGGATTAAAGGCAAGAGGTCAGGTAATAGTTATTGGAGCAACAAACAGGCCAAATGCAATAGATCCTGCCTTAAGAAGACCTGGGAGATTTGATAGAGAGATTGAGATAGGAATTCCAGACAGAGATGCAAGAAAAGAAATCCTTACCATCCATACCAGAAATATGCCTCTGGATAAAGATGTTAATTTTGATTATCTTGCAAATGTAACACATGGTTATACTGGTGCAGATATCTCATTGTTATGTAAAGAAGCAGCCATGAAGGCATTAAGAAGAATAATGCCAAAGATAAATCTTGAGGAAGAAACAATTCCAATAGAAATACTTGAAAGCATAACTGTAAAGATGGATGATTTCACAAATGCTATGAGAGAAATCCAGCCTTCAGCTTTAAGAGAGGTATTCGTTGAAATACCTAATGTCCGATGGTCTGACATTGGTGGATTAGATGACATAAAGCAAAAGCTTAAGGAAGCTGTTGAACTTCCATTAAAGAATCCAGAAGTATTCCAAAAGATGGGAATTAGGACACCGAAAGGAATACTTCTTTACGGAGCTCCAGGTACAGGAAAGACATTGCTTGCTAAGGCAGTAGCAACAGAAAGTGAAGCTAACTTCATCTCCATTAAGGGACCTGAAGTACTTTCAAAATGGGTTGGAGAATCTGAAAGAGCTATAAGAGAATTGTTCAGAAAAGCAAGGCTTTCAGCTCCATGTATTATTTTCATTGATGAGATAGATGCAATAGCACCTATAAGAGGAGGATCTGATGAAGGAACAAAGGTTACAGAAAGAATGGTTAATACTTTGTTGCTTGAAATGGATGGAATTGAACAACTAAAGAACATAGTAGTAATAGCTGCAACAAACAGGCCAGACATACTTGATCCAGCTCTTCTGAGACCTGGAAGATTTGACAACATAATAGAAATTCCATTACCTGATGAAAAGACAAGATTAGAGATACTAAAAGTACATACAAAGAGAATGCCTCTTGACAAGGATGTAGATCTAGAGGCTCTTGCAGCCAAGCTTAACAATGCAACAGGTGCAGACATAGAGGGAATAGTGAGAGAGGCTGGAATGAATGCAATAAGAGCAAAGAGAGATAAGGTAAAGATGGTTGATTTTGAAAAGGCAATAACATCTATAGTTCCAACTGTGAGAAAAGAGCATACTGAAAGAATAAAAAGATTTGAACAAAACTTAAAAGGAATGTATGCATAATATGAAAAGGTGAAAAAAATGCTGATAAATACATTATGGAAACTGCTTCTTGCATTGACAGCCTTATCTTTAATCATATATGCACTCACTCCAGAGGCAAGTTTAGGATATCTGCTTAAACTCTTTGCACTTAACTGGGGAATATTGATAGTGTATGCAATTGCATGGCCGCATATAAGAGGAGTAAGAAAAGGAGATCCGATTGTTGTAAGAGGAGAGCCTATAACATTTTTCTTTACATTCCCAAATGCAATTGCTATGAGCAATGGAAGACTGAATGGATATATTGAATTAAAGCTTATGGATGGCTCTTTCGGAATAGGAAAGGTTGTAAGATACCAAGGAATTCTTTCTCATGCAGAGGTTGAACTTCTAGAACAACACACTGCAGAGATACAATTAACCAAATTAAAATAAAATGAAATAAATAAATGAAATTTGAAAATATTAAATAAAAAGCTGACAGCGTTAAATAAAAGCAAAAAGTGATTAGATGAATGAAATAGAAGAGATGATTATCTCGATGCTTGCAATAATGGTTGCGTTTACAATAGCAGTATGGGGAATAGGAGTATTTTTCCAACCTGGATTGGTATATAAGCTTCTGATAATAGGCTTTACAGTAGGAAT
>JAVZCX010000037.1:3699-6652 GCA_038874185.1 Candidatus Micrarchaeia archaeon | reverse complement strand
TTGATTGCCTTCCATTCAGCTATCGGGTCGCTTGATTTGATTGATATCCCTTCTTCATTTGAAACTGAAAGTTCTACCTCTCCCTTTTCTTCTATGAATTTTGCATTTGATATTAATACTTTTATCCTTTCAGCTGGAATTTTGACTATCTGCATCCTACCACTACATCTCGTAAATTTTCTATTAAATTTGATAATATTATCTCTTTGGACTTATTAAGCTTACGCTTGCTTTGAAACCTTTCGAAATTCTTTTGAAGGAAGCGATTGGATCAAATATTAATCTTGAAGTTGAAACCACTATTTGTTCAGCGAATATTGTTCCCTGTTCAACTTCTGAAAGTACACCTTTAATTGGATACACTGTTATTGTTTTCATAAAAAATTCTAAAGAATTAACCTGCATATGCTTTGTTATTCTTGGAAGCGCTATCCCAGCAACAATAAATCTCAATAAACCAGAAATGATAAAGATTATCTGAATACTGTTGAGCATCTTTATATCAACATAATCCAAAGCCAATATGATAAAACTACCTATTAACATGCCTAGAAATGTTAATATCGATATTGCACCATTGTATGATGCAGAATACAATTGAGTTTTATTCTTCGGTGATATCTTCAATAACATGTTAAACACAGCTAAATCAAAACCTGCCCAAACAAGACCGGAATAAAGCTGGATAATAATTACATAAGAAAGGTCAGTAGCTGGAACCCACAATAATGGAATGAGTGGAATTAAGATTGAAGTGGAGAATATAACTGGACGCGTTCCATATTTATCTATTAATTTACCCCAATATGGCTGAGATATAAGTGTTGCTAAGGTTGATGCAATTGTTGCAATCGTAAAATCAAGATAACTAAAATTCAAATTTTTAAGCATGAAAACTGCGAAGAAAGGACCTGCAACATTTGTAGCAAAAAGCATTCCCCCTCCAAGAAGAATCAGATTATTTAGATATGCATCATTTAGGATAAGTAATTTTAAATCAAATCCTTGAGACTTATGCATTGGTCTTTTTGATCTTGCTACTGGGTCCCAATGTTTAAGTATTAAATTTGATGAAAAAATTCTAAATATAAAGGCGAAAATAAAGATTGTTATAAATCCCAAATAAACATTGTTTGTAAAATAGCTAAGTATCGCACCTGCAACTAAAGAAGAACCAACTTCAAAAAGCCCTGCAAGTTTGTTTCTCATTCCAAAATATGAACCTCTCTCTTTCTTAAGTACAACATCTTTCATTAGAGAAGTCCAAATTGGGGATATTAGTGAACCGAAGAAAAGAAACAGTGAATAAAAAATGATGAATAAAATTGATTTATCAAATGGAAATAATGGAATTAAAAGAAATAATATGATTGTATAAGCTTGATAAGAAACGAACTTAGATATTGTTTCTTTTCGTTTTTCTTCAAACTGCATGAGCAAGGGGCTTAAATAAAAGCCTAATGCAGAAACAAGAGACGAAATTGAACGCAGTAAACCTATCATAAAATTAGACATTCCTAAGAATACTGCGTATGGTGTTATAAAATACTGTGCGAATCCAACCATGCATGAATATAAGCTCCCTTCTATTACTGAAAGGTTCATTGTATGTCTTCTCTGCCTGATATGATTTTTCATATACTCACTTGCACTAATGGAGGGCTATTTGAACTGATGAGAGAACGATTATATATAAAACATAAGCGGCAAGTAAAACAATACCATCTTTCTTCTCCAATGAATTGTACAAAAGAAGCTTGTAAACGAGATATCCTGAAGTTATAAAGATGAAAGCAAAGATTGCGCTAGCAACTTCTATATTAGGTAAAAATGGGTTTATCAAAACATTCAAACCTAAAAGAAGAGTGATATTAATAACGTTGCTTCCTATCAAATTACCTATAGCAATGTCCGAGACTCTTTTTCTAATTGCAACAAGAGTAAGGGCAAGTTCAGGTAACGAAGTGTTGAATGCAATTAATGTAGCTCCAATAAATGATTGGAACAGATTCAACATTTCTGCTAATGCTACAGCTATTTTAATTACGAATTCTGCACTGATTATTACAATAAATATTGCTGCAAGCAATACTAAGAATTCTCTTGCTGCACCCTTCTTATCCAGATTATTTAGTGTGAATGTTTTTTCTCTTGAATCTAATATGTTTTTGATGAAAAATAGATAAAGCACCAACAGTATCAGACCGTCAGTAAATGAAAGAGACCCATCTATAAATAGAACAACAGGTATTAATGAAATAAAGATATAAAGCAGGATTTCATTCGTTCTCTTTTTATTAGGCCTTATAGGTTTCATTGAAAGAAATAGAAACAATCCAAATATTAATGCAATATTTGTAACATTAGATCCCAGCAAATCTCCAAGAGAAAGATTATTGTTGTGTGATGAAGATGATAAAATTGCAATTGAGAATTCAGGAAGGCTTGTAAGGACAGAGATTAAGATAAAGCCGATAGCAAGTTGACTCAATCCAAAATATGAAGCAAGCTTCTCTGCACTCTCTAATGCTATTTTAGAGGAGAATGCTAATGCGATTAATGCAACTATAAGAAAGAATAATTGTAAAAGTATTTCAAAGGCCATGATGATAATTGTGAATAAAGATTAATAAAGATAATACCCTAATAATATAACAAAGACAATAAATATAAAAAAATATTTCACTGAAAGAGCATTTTCTAATTATCTATGGGGTGAAGGTGTGGTGCAGAAAAAACCTGAATTCATAAAGATAAACGATTATCTATGGGAGATTTCTCCGTCTTTCAAGCAAGGAATGCGAGTACCTGTAAGAGTGTATGCAAGCAAAAAACTGCTTGACACAATGGATCTTGCAGTATTTGACCAGGCCTCAAATGTTGCTACTCTGCCAGGAATTCAAAGATACTCTTATGTCATGCCTGATGGCCATTCTGGATATGGCTTTCCAAT
>JAVZCX010000037.1:0-3065 GCA_038874185.1 Candidatus Micrarchaeia archaeon | reverse complement strand
GAAATTCAGCGCCTTGGATTCTCGAGCAAAATATATTCAAGAAAAAGAAAACATAAAATTTCTACAAAATATGGTGAGGTCAGATTTGAATTTCTGGAGCATTCTTTGCGTGTTTCTTCGCGCGCTTTTGCTGCATTGTTAGCCATGCTTGGTGCACCTGTAGGCAATAAGGCATATCAGGCATTTAAATTGCCTACATGGATCACGAAATCTCCAAAGTGGCAAAAACGATTGTTCCTTGCCGCATTCTTTGGAGCTGAAATGAGCACTCCAAAGGTACTTACTAACCATGAATTCAATTTTTACATGCCATCTGTATCGATAAACAAATCAGCAGAATGTATTAAATCTGGAGTAGATTTTCTTTCTGAAATACAAAGAATACTTGCTGAATTTGACATAAAAAGCGTTGTAAGTGAACCAGTTTATGAATATGATGGGAAATTCAGCAAAACATTCCGAATACGC
This sequence comes from Candidatus Micrarchaeia archaeon, assembly GCA_038874185.1. Classification (GTDB taxonomy): domain Archaea; phylum Micrarchaeota; class Micrarchaeia; order CABMEP01; family CABMEP01; genus DTQF01. Next base: position 2,597 of record JAVZCX010000037.1, on the reverse strand, counting down.
TTGCATGTGTATAATGACTCGGAAAATTTGATTAGATTGTACAAAAAAATTGGATTTGAATATAACAATGAAAAAACTTCAAAGGCAAACGCTGCAATTGTATATCTTAGGCTGAAAGAAAACATAATAAATAAGAGAATAAATGCAATCAGTTTAGCTGAAACAATGAGGCAATCTGGCTATTCGAGATCTGAAATAATTAAAGAGCTTGAATCAGAATATGTTAATTCACGATTTTTAATAAGATCAATTTACGAAAAGAGAAAAACAAAGCCAAGAATATCGTTCGAATTCGATAGTTTTGAAGATTTTTGCAAGAAAGCAACCGAAGGACTCGGTAGAAGTGGAGCAATATGGACAGAAGTAGTTCAAAAGGAAAAAACAGACTACAAAGGCTGGGTATATGACTTTACTATCAACCATAGGGCACATAATTTCATAGCAAATTGCTTTGTGGTGTCAAACTGCGGAATGCGTCTTGTAAGAACTGATTTGACCATAAATGATGTAAAGCCAAAGATTCGTGAATTGATAGATCAATTATTCAAGAGAGTTCCCTCAGGTGTAGGCGCAACTGGATTTGTAAAAATAAGCAAGGACGAATTCAAGAAGGTAATTGAAGAGGGATCAAAATGGGCTGTTAAAAAAGGATACGGGTGGGATGAAGATCTTAAGAGAACAGAAGAAGAGGGATGCATGGAAGGGGCGGATGCGTCAAAGATAAGCCAAAGAGCAATCACAAGGGGATATGATCAAATAGGAACATTAGGTTCAGGAAATCATTACCTAGAAATTCAAGTTGTAAAGGAGGAAAACATTTTTGACAAAGAGGCTGCAAAGAAGCTCGGCCTATTCCCTGGTCAGATTGTTGTAATGTTCCATTGTGGAAGCAGAGGATTTGGACACCAGGTTGCAACCGATTCTCTTAATACATTTCTTAATGTAATGGAATCAAAATATAAGATAAAAATCCTGGACAAGGAGCTTGCTTGTGCGCCTTTTAACTCGCCAGAAGGTCAGACTTATTTCTCAGCAATGAAAGGAGCAATGAACATGGCATTTGCAAACCGTCAAGTCATACTTCATAGAATAAGAGAAGTATTTAGCGATGTCTTTAAATCAGATCCTGAAAAACTAGGAATGCATCAAATTTATGACGTCACACATAACACAGCAAAGCTGGAGAAGTATCTTATAGATGGAAACTGGAAAGAAGTAATAGTGCACAGAAAGGGTGCCACGCGTGCATTTGGACATGAAAATAAAGAAATTCCTTCAGAGTATAGCAAGCTTGGACAGCCGGTTATTCTCGGAGGATCAATGGAAACTGGAAGCTACTTGCTATTGGGCACAAAATATGCAGAAGAAAATACATTTGGTAGCACTGCGCATGGAAGCGGAAGAACCATGTCAAGGGCACAGGCAAAGCATCAGTTCAGAGGAGATCAATTGCAGAAAGATATGGAAAAAAGAGGTATTATTGTAAGAACAGATAGCCTTTCAGGATTGGCTGAGGAAGCTGGTGCTGCATATAAATCGATAGATGATGTTACAGAAACCTGTGAAAAGGCAGGAATATCAAAAAGAGTTGTAAGGTTCATACCTATTGCAAACATCAAAGGTTAATAGATAATTTAAGGGAAAACATGGCTTACAAATATCTTCCTGAATTAACATCTGCAGATGTTGCATTTGAGGCAACAGGAGAATCATTGGAAGAAATGTTCTCATATGCTGGAATTGCCTTACTTGGTGTAATGGTGAGAGACCCGAATAAAATAGAACCTAAAACAAAATATGAAATTTCTAAGAAAGAGATAAATGAAGAGAGACTCCTATTCTCTTTTCTAGATGAACTAGTTTTTCTAAAGGATGCAGAACAGATGTTTTTCAGTAAATTTGATATTAAAATCCATAGAGATGATGAAGGATATATGCTTCATGCAAATGCATATGGAGATAAAATAGATCCGAAAAAACACGATATAGTTATAGATGCAAAGGCAGTTACTATGCATCATTTTAAAGTAGAGAAAATAAAAATAAACGGAAAAGAAATGTGGAAGTGTCAAGTTATAATCGATGTATAGCAACTTTTGACTTATTTTGACTTATGTTGACTTATGAAAACATAACGAGTTATTGATTAATGAACTGGCTAAACATTTTTCTCTGTAATTCTGCTGAAAGCATTGACGGGTTCCATTGTGGATTGAATACTATTTCCACTTCTACATCTGAAACATCTTTAAGCTTCATTACTTTTTCCTTAACATCTGATGCAAGATAATTAGATAAAGGGCAGAATGGAGAGGTAAGGGTCATGATTATTTTTACTTTATATTTATTATCCATTTTTGTCAATTCTAAACCATAAATGAAACCAAGATCCATTATATTGCTTCCTAACTCTGGATCTATGCACTTCTTTATCTGTCGAAGTACTCTTTTTTTCATTAGATTTAGGTGCCTCAATTCTTTTGATTTTGACAAAACCTTTATCTCTTTATTGAAATTCCTGATTTTCTTTTCTATATCTTTTATTGCTATCTGGTTTGTAATCGCCTGGCTTTTAGATCTGTTTTCTTTATCTTTCA
>JAVZCX010000036.1:0-7063 GCA_038874185.1 Candidatus Micrarchaeia archaeon | reverse complement strand
GAGAATAAATGATGTTTGATTTTCTTAACTGGATGAATTTTAAATTTATTGCTTATATCTTATTATGGCAGAACCTAAAAAGATACAGATTGGAATCTCTGGAATAGATGACATGCTTAATGGTGGAATACCTAAAAGGCATCATGTGCTTGTTTCAGGTGGTCCTGGAAGCGGAAAAACATTATTCTGCTTTGAATACCTTTACAGAGGTGCAAAGAAAGGAGAGAAGGGTCTTTTTATTACCTTAGAAGAGGATCCAGAATTAATAGTTGAAAACGTAAAGAGCGCATTTTCAGGATTGAAGGATATAGATTCAATGGTAGATAAGGATATATTCATCATCAAACCTGCAATGTATGACTTCAAAAACTTTTCAGATATCCTCCAGTCTTATGTGGTTCATCACGGCGTTAAAAGAGTGGTCATAGATTCATCTACTTTACTCAGATTCAGCTTTGAAGAGGTTTTGGAGTTTAGGAAAAAACTTATTGAATTCCTTAGTTTCCTAAGAAATCTGGATTGCACTGCATTGATTACTTCAGAGCTAGAGAATCCAGTAAGAAACAAAATGAAGTTCAACATAGAACAGTTTGCAGCAGACGGAATCATAGTTCTTTACAACATGCCAAGAAAGGAAAAAAGAATAAGGGCTTTGGAAATAATAAAAATGAGGGGAACAGATCATTCAAGAGATCTGGTTCCAATGAAGATCACATCTCAAGGAATAACTGTATTTCCAGGTGAAAAGATCTATTGATTGATGATAATATAGAGATTTAATAAGAGAGTTAAGATAGTGGTTTAATGAAAATTGATAATGAATATGTTTCATTCATTTTCGATCTTGAACAAGATATAGATTTAAGCAAGCTTTCAAAAAGCAAGAACTTTCTTTCGCTTCCAAATGAATCCAACTTTTTGTTTTCCGTTATTGAAAACAAGATATTTTTCATTGTTTTTAGAAGCGGAAAAGTGAGGATCACCTATCCAGACGGTGATGTAGAATCTCTTCAAAAAAATATTTCAGAGTTTGCACCAAAGATAAGCGAATTATTTAACGAAGTTAAAGAGAAAGCTAAGATAAAGGCAAACATATCTTCAGTTATTTCAAAAGGAAGATTGGAAAGCGAAAAAGATGGCTTTGAGATAAGGAAAGAGATCTGTGAGAAGGATTGTTCAATTCCAGTAGGACTTTTTATGGATTTGGCTTTTCTTTCTCCAATGCAGCTGTTCGGCCAATATAACCATGAAAGATTGCTAACTTTTTCAGGCGAAAAATTCGGCAGAAAGATTTCCGCCAAGAATAAGCAGGATTTAGAGAAAGAAATAAAGAAATTTATTGAACAGAACAATCTAGGGTCGGTTGAACTGATAAAAACAAAGGAGGATGAAACAGGAGCCATTCCTTTTTCTTCCTTCAGGGTATACAAAAGCAAGTTTGTATATGGATTGCCGCCGACTGGAAAGGCAGAATGTTATTTCATACAAGCTTTGATAAGGGGCGCATTTGCGTCATATCTTAAACAGGAAAATATCAACATAATAGAAACAAAATGCTGGAGAAAAGGAGATGTTTATTGCGAATTCAATGTTTATCTGTTAAAACATTCATGATTAGATTCGTGATTAGATATTTTTATTAATTAGATGTATTAATATTTTTATTAATATTCTAAAAATATATTCTAATGATCAATAAAAAGTACAATAAAAAGTAGGTTTTATGAAATCTCAAAAGGATAAAATAGGAATTGATTTTATAGATAATCTAATGCAAGGAGGGCTTCCATCAAAGACAGCTCTGCTAATAGAAGGCACATCTGGAATCGGCCAGAATGTCATGCTTTATCAATTCCTTTATGAAGGAATAAAGAATAATGAAAAATGCATCTATCTATTTTCAGGACATATGATAGATGAGATAATGGATGAGTTTGAGTCCTATGGAATAGAGATAAAGGAAAAGGATATTGTTTGGATTGATGCCTCTTCTTCCAATGAAAATGCAATTCAATGCGATTTATCAGAACTTTACACTGTTTCTTCAGCCATTAAAAATGTGATCTCAAGCAGAAAGAAAAACGAAAAGATAAGATTTGCTACTGATGCAGTATCTCCCATGCTGATGGCAAATAATCCAGGAGAGGTTTACAAGTTTCTTTCATCGCTTATAACAGAGCTGAAGAAAGCGGATGCACAGTCAATGTTTATAATAGAGGATGCAATGCACGAGCCCCAGGTAACTGCATCTATAGAACAGCTTTGCGACGGAGTTATTGAATTAAAGGCAATTGAAAGAGATTTGGAAATTGAAACAGTAATGAAGATAAAGAAGATGAAGAATATTCCTCCATTTCAAAAATATTTCAAATATAAAGTTACAGAAGAAGGTATAGTGGAAAAGAGGGAATAACATGTCTGAATTTGCAAGCGAATCAAATCTAACAAACATAATTGCAGAGATCGCAGGATTGTCAGCTCCATTCTATCTAATAATTGCATTGTCTCTGCCAATAATAGCTGCCTTCCTAGTATACAGATACTTAATAACCAATAAGATAGTTGTTGACAAATTAGCAAAGAAAAGACTCTTTGCTTCCATGCTTACTGCAGTGTTTTCAATCTTATTCACTGAGATAGATGCTATAGGATCACTGACTGGATTGGAATTCGGACAATACGTTCTGATAAGGAGATATGTGGGTGCAGTTGCAATATACGGAGTTTATCTTTTGTTCTGCTCACTAATTGAATCAGCTTTGAAATATGATTACACCCATAACAGAAAGAGGCTTGTGCAGGACGGGCATATGGGAAGAATATCCAGCTTCCTTCTCATAGCCGTACTCCTGGTTTCCCCATTTGTTGAGGATAAGCAGCTGTCAGATTTCTTTACATTTATGATAGCAGCGCTCTTGCTTTTAATCATGGTAATTGCATTAAAAGTTTTGAAAGATACTGAAAAGGGAATAAAAGACAAAACAACAAGAAAATTCACTGTATGGTCTTGCTATCAGGTTGTTTTCATGAGCATAGGCGCATTTTTCAATACAGTAGCAATATTGGCAAGCCTTCCACCTGCAGCAAACCTGATAAGAATACCAATGTCTATCCTAGTTGCATATGCAGCTTATAAGGTTTCAAAGAATTTAATAAAAGTAGAAGAAGAGTAAGGTGATCTTATGGATTCAAATCTTCCAAAAAGAAGAGAGACATTTCAGGTAAAGGTTGGAAACATAACTATTGGCAGCCAGCATCCAATTGTAGTCCAGTCAATGACAAATACCAATACAGCTGATGTTGAATCAACTGTAAAGCAGATAATAGAACTTAATCAAGCAGGGTCAGAAATGGTAAGGTTTACAGTAAAAGATGAAGAAATGGCAAAAGCAGTTCCAGAGATAAAGAAAAAACTTATTGATCAAGGGTATGGCCTTCCTCTAATAGGAGATTTCCATTTCAACGGAGACATCCTTCTTTCAAAATATCCAAAGATGGCAGAGTCTCTTGACAAATGGAGGGTCAATCCAGGAAACGCAGGAAGCGATGAAAGGTTTAGAAATCTCATAAAGCTTGCAATAGACTACAACAAGCCTATAAGGATAGGCGTAAACGGAGGTTCATTGGATCAAAAACTTCTTGCAAAGATGATAGAGAAGGATTTGAAGAAACCAAAAGAAAAGCAGCTTGGTTCACACAGGGTTTTTCTTGATGCGATGGTAAAGAGTGCATTAACATCTGCAGAATCTGCAATAGAGGCAGGAATGCCAGAGAATGCAATTATATTATCAGCTAAGGTATCAAATGTGAGAGATCTCATTTATGTTTATTCTAATCTTGCAAAGAAATGCAAGTTCCCTCTTCATCTAGGGCTGACAGAGGCTGGAGGAGGATCAAAGGGAATTGTTGCATCAGCACAAGGAATAGGAATTCTTTTGAATCAAGGAATCGGGGATACGATTCGTGTTTCTATCACTCCAAGGCCGGGGCACAGCAGGACTGAGGAAGTGATTGTTGCTCAAGAAATACTTCAAACCCTTGGCCTTAGGGCATTCTTCCCGATGGTTACAAGCTGTCCGGGATGCGGAAGAACAACGAGCACTGTTTTCCAGACAATTGCAGAGGAGATAAGTAATTATCTTCAGCAGCAGTCTCAGGTTTGGAGGGCGCAGGGATACAAGGGATTTGAAAACATGAAGGTTGCAGTCATGGGGTGCATTGTCAATGGTCCGGGCGAGTCAAGAGAGGCAAACATAGGACTAAGCCTGCCAGGATCTGGAGAAACCCCATTAGCTCCTGTGTTTGCAGACGGAAAACAGATTGCAACCCTGACCGGAGATGCAAGATCCATCTCAGAGCAGTACAAGAAATTGATAGAGGATTATGTTAAGAGCCATTACAAATAGAGCTAAAAACATATATAATATGCATTTATAAATATTGCTTTTAATAACTATATACTGTTTTAATAGAAGCTATTGCAATCTGTTGTCATATATATTCGACAATGGCTTCTTTTATATTCTTGTGAGGTTAGATATAATGAAAAGATTATCTGTAGTTGTTTTGTCTTTCTTTCTTTTTGGGCTGCTGAGTGCAGTTTCTATTGATTTGATCTCTCCTGAAAACAACACATTCACAAATCAAACAACTGTTGCTTTTGTGTTTAATGCTACAGATGATGAAAATACAACTCTAAATTGTAGTTTATATATTAACAACATCTTGAACATGACAAATTCGACTGTAGAAAACAATACAATTACTACTTTCACACGGACTTTTTTTGTAGGCAATTATTTGTGGTACATAAATTGTAGTAACGGTACAGATTTTGCTATTTCAGAAATTAGAAATTTGACAATTGATTTTTATCCAGTCAATGTATCTTTTACCGTTGTTGATGAGCCAGATTACTTCGTTTCAAGTGATCCTGCTAATAATAAAATAACATTACTTGTTAATGCATCCGACAATGGACCTGCAGGAATTGATTATTTAACTGCAAACTTCACAGCATTGCAGCAATCAGGACTTGATTATGTTAATATGACATACAATGATACAACAGGATTGTGGAATGCAACGATAACAGTTACAGATGTAAGCAATTTTGAATTCACTCCACTTAATGTTTCTGTATTCGGTCAAGATAAAGCAGGAAATGGTTTAGTTGGTTGGACATATACAACAGTGATTCTTTATAACATGTCAGTACCACCAGTAGGTTCAGAGTGTCAAGCTTGGGGTCCATTAATGACTGATCTTAAAAAAATATCTAACTTTAATTCTGTAAATTTTGTGATTGATCTACAGATGAACATCTCTTGTTTGACAAATTACACTTATGGTTTAGAGTATCCGGCTTGGTTGAATGAAATGACAACATTAGCAGTATTAAACTTTTCACAAGTAAATCTTTCAGACCAATCAGTAGGCATGAAACTTGGGAATTTATTCCAAAATATAGAAGTAAATATTACATTACCAGGTGAATTTGGAGATTCAAGGATATATGTTAATAGCTCTGCTTTACAAGAATTTGATACTAATGCAACTATAAAGTTATTCCACCTTCCATTTCTATCGAAACCTGAAATAGTTTTAGACGAAGACGCAGAAGGATTGGATGATTCATTTGAAGTTTTATGGGAACAGGGAGTTGGAGAAGGAAATCTTACATTTAGAGTAAAAGGTTTCTCAGGCTACAATATAACAGATAATGAATTACCTATTATAAAATTAGAAAATATAGTAAACGGTTCATACCTTAATTCTTCAACTCCATTAATCAACTTGACATTAAATGGAACAAAGACAAAGATAAGCTATTTGCTTGTAAAAATAGATAATACAAATTATACATACAATGCAACAATTAATGAAACAAATTGTAGTGAAACTTCAGATCCTGAGATAATAAGTTGTGTATTTACTTCTGAAAATCTTTCTGAAGGCAATCACACTTTATTTGTTTTAGCAAAAGACTATGGTGGAACTAATGGAAACACTGCGAACAAATCTATTTTGTTCTTTGTCGATTCATCAAAACCAACTTTAAATATATCCTCTCCAGAAAATGATACAATTTACAATTCAGTTACACTCAATATAATAGGAACGTCATTGGATCAGAATTTAAACTATACAAACATATCAATATATAATAGTAGTGGAGAACTTGAAAATTACTCAATAACAACTAACTCAAGTTGGATAATAAGACTGTTATTGAATAATGACACTAACTATAACATAACAATAACAGCGTATGACAAAGCAGGAAATTATGAAACTGTCTTAATTAAGAACATTACAATAAATGATTCTTTTGCGCCAAATATAACTGCAATAAGCGCAACAACTTCAGGATCAACAGTTACACTTAATGTAACTACAAATGAGTTTGCAGTATGTAGATATTCAACAAGCGATATTGATTATGAAAACATGTCAAACATGACAACAACAGGAGGATTATCGCACAGCCATTCAATAACATACAGTTCATCAACATCTGGAACGTATTATGTCAGATGTGCAGATCCAATTGGAAATGCAATGAACTCATCAAACAGTACAACTTTCAGTGTTACAATATCTTCAGGAAGTTCAAGCTCTTCATCATCAACCACAAACCAAACAACAAATGTCACACCATATGTTCCACCTGTGACACAGCCACCAGCACAACCGCAACCTGAAGAAACGCCAGCTCCAACAACGCCTGTAAGCGTTGTTTCATCAACTGCTTCAACAGTTGTATTTAGCTTGAATGCAGTTGCTGGAGAACAGATAAATATAGATGTTTTAAAGATGGCAAGCGGAGTTGCACAAGGCACTGGAATATCAAAGATATCAATCACTACAAGATCCGCAGTGTCTAATGTACAGGTTTCAATAAAACCAGTTGAAAAGCCAGTTTCAATCCAAGAGCCAGCAAAGAAGGTTCTCAATTATATAGAGATTGACTTTGGAGGAGCAAGCGATGCAGTTCAAAGCGCAAAGATAACATTCACACTGAAGAAGTCAGACATCAGGAAGCAAAACATAGATTCAGATA
>JAVZCX010000035.1:0-7154 GCA_038874185.1 Candidatus Micrarchaeia archaeon | reverse complement strand
GGAGAAGATGCTATTGAGTAAGGTCTTGCAAGCAATGGTTCATTTTCCCTTTGTATGTATAGATTTACAAATTGACCTGGTTTGAAATCCATATTAAATGGTTCAATAGGACTTAATCTCAATGTAACTACATCTGAAGCCTGATTAAATTTCTCTTTTACTATGAATTTTGCTATTTGTATTGGCATGCATTCACCCTTAGTAATGAGACAAAGCATGATAGATTTGTCAATTAAATTTATAAAATATGATTAAACAGTATTAGTCAAGGATTAGATTAGATATAATTAAAATTACAGATCGCTGTAAATGGGTCCTTTTGGAGTAAGCTGGCTTTTCTTTAACTTTATCATATCTTTACTGATTGTAAAGCTTCCAAAATCCTGCTCTCGATATTTTAAGAGAAAGTCCTTAAAATTTATCTTCTGTTTTACCCTAGCTAAAGTCAAGTGAGCTACAAATTCTTCATCTTTTTCTTTTTTGAATCCGATTGCTGCCAATCTTTCTGATAGCATTTTTTCTATCTCCTCTAACTTTCCATTGCTATCCCCACCTGCCCAAATCACCCTTATGTAGTTTTCATTTGGAAAAACGCCTAAGCCTCTGCATTTAATTTCAAAAGCATCGAATTCTATATTTTTAATTGTGTCTTTTATCTTTTCAGCTGTATTTTCATCTATCTCGGGGAAAAACCTAAGTGTAAAATGGAGATTCCCAGGTTCAACCATCTTTACCTCTTTCTTAAATCTACTTCTAATCTCTTCCTGAAGTTGAATCAGTCTTTCTTTAATTTCGTTTGGAATTTCAATTGCAATGAACGCTCTCACGAAATCACGAAAATAATTTTTGATAAATGATTATTGTGAATAAATAAAAAGTTTCCCCCACTATCTAAAATATGAAAGGTATGATTTTCAGCGAAGGAAATGGATATGGGCATGTTGCAAGAGATTTCCAAATATCTGAATCGCTAGGCATACCTATAATGACATTCGGAATGGGGGCCGAATATCTTAAGATGAGAAAGAAAGAATTCATTGAAATCCCTTCCCCATACAAAATAGAGACAAAGGGCAAGACTAAAATAGTTGCAAACCTGCGACAGATAATGCGATTTTTCAATCCATCCATTACTTCAGATATAATAAAGAGATTTCAAGAGGTGGATTTCGTAATAGTTGACGGATCTCCTGTAGGTTTAATACTTGCTAGAATTGCAGGAAAGAAAACAATAATGATTACTAATGATACTTCTTCTCTTGTCGGTGTTAACGGGATACAACGACCGATCGCAAACGAGCTCAATCAATTGATCCTCTCCTATCCTGAAAAGATACTGATTCCGGATTTTCCTCCTCCATTTACTGTTGCAAAATATAATTTAATGGAAAATGAGAACATCAAAATGATAGGGCCTCTTGTAGAGAATGTAAAGCAAATCAAACACAACAAGGATTATCTTGTAATAACTACAAATGAAAATATCAATAATAAGTTGAAAGATTACTTAGGAAATAATGCAATATACAGTTTTGAAGTTGGAAATGTTAAGCCATATTATGAATCATGCAAAATAGTAATATGCCATGGCGGCCATACTACAATCACAGAGGCATTAAGCTATGGAAAACCAGTAATTGCAATTTATGATAAAAGTTATTCAGAAAGAAGCAACCATGTGAGATTCATAGAAGAAATGGGAATCGGATATGGAATAGAAGAAAAAGTATTTGAAACTGAATATCTTAGATTCCTGTCTGAAATAATGGATTCATTTGATAAAGGAAAACTGGCAATATATAGAAAAATGAAGGATAAATTAAATCCAATAAACGAAATAAAAAGATCGATAGATCAATTAAAAGTATGAGCAATAAATATATTGTAAAAATCCAGAACAAAAAGAGTCATTGTAAAAGTAATATAGTAAAACAAACGAAAAAGAATATTTATAAAATTAACAAATCAATAACACATAATACATTTTAATTATTGAAATATATATTTCAAAAAATGTATATTTCTAAGAGGCAGAAATATAGTGTGAGCGTGATCAAATGGTAAAAGAGTATTCTACATCTGGAGTGAAAATTGCAATAGTCGGAGTCGGTGGTGGGGGTTGCAACACCATTAAGAGATTAATTGATTATGGAATGAAAGGGCCAGAACTGATAGCAATAAACACAGATAGAATTCATCTCGATACAATCAAACAACCAGCAAAGAAGATATTGATCGGTCAGTCAATAACAAGAGGCCTCGGGGCTGGAGGTTATCCTGACATTGCACAAAAATCTGCAGAGGCAAGCAAGCCAGATATAGAAGCTGCTCTATCCGATGTTGATCTTGTTTTCCTGGTAGCAGGTATGGGAGGAGGTACAGGTACAGGTGCCGCACCAGTTGTTGCAGAGGTTGCAAAGAAAAATGGTGCAATAGTGGTATCTATAGTTACATACCCGTTCAGGATTGAGAGAGCAAGATTGCAAAAAGCAAAGGAAGGAATTGAAAATCTAAAGAAAGTAAGCGATACACTTGTTATAATCGACAATCAGAAATTATTAGACTTTGTTCCAAATCTGCCAATCGAACAAACATTCATGATAGCAGATGAAATAACTGCAAGAGCAGTAAGGGGAATAAGCGAAACGCTTCTCAATCCTTCGCTCATTAACCTTGACTTTGCTGACCTAACAACCATAATGACCGGTGGTGGAATATCTATGATTGCAGTAGGAGAAGGAAAGGGAATTAGCAAGGTTGAAGAGGTAGTGAAGAACACTCTTGATCACAGATTATTGGATGTTGATCCAACGGGAGCAAAGGGAGTTCTTCTCCATATAACTGGTGGGCCAGACATGACATTAGGTGACGCAAATACAGTAGGGGAAATGATAACATCAGAAGTAGATCCATACGCAAATGTTATTTATGGAGCAAGAATGGACCAATCATATCTTGGAAGAATAGAAGTAATTGCAATATTCACTGGCCTTAAGGAAGGAGAGGCTCTAAAGGCGATAGGCCTTGAAGAAAAGAAAAAGAAAGAAGAGAAAAAATACAGCGATCTTTGGTACTAATTTTAAGTTTTTTAAATTGTTTAATTTTTTTTATTTTTACTTTATAAATTTTCAAAGATATATGGTTTTGATATTTCTAGCTCTTCACGAACCTCTTTGCTTTTTTCCATTTTTAAAAGTTGTTCTATTCTAGAAAATACAGTTTTCTTATTATAAGTCATGTTATTCATATCAATGTCAAATGCACGAAATCTCTGCATTTCTCCTATAAAATCAACTCTTTTTTCTTCGTTTATCGATTTGTAAAACTGAATAATTTCTGGCATTACATTCTTGTCTACATGTATTAAACAAGCTGCGGCCAAAGACTTAATATCTTCGTCTGGATTATTCTTGAGAATTGACATGAGAGTATTAATCGCATTCCAATCTCCCTTAACTGCAAATACTCCAAGTGCAGGAATTGAATCATTAAACATTGGATCGGGGCCGTTTGAATCAGATTTTAATCTTTTTATTATAGATGGAACTGCTTCGCCTATCTTATGCATCTTTATAACTTCCATAATCCTACTGTAATCGAATTCGTCTGCATGCAGAACCAAGTTAGCAATCTTGTTTCTTACTTCTTTGCTAAGAACAATGTCTTTGTTTAACAATTCCGTAATCGCATTAGTTACATAGTCTTCGTTTTCTGATGAAAGACACTTGGAAATTTCATTCATAGCATATTTCTTTGAATTATCGCCTAATTTACAATCCAGTGCATCTTTCTGTATTTGGGTGGTTGTTTCTTTTTTAGATAGGACATTCATTGCGTTATTCATAATCTCTTTGCTTTTATCCACTATTTTATTTACTGTAGAGTTTAATGGATTGCTTAAATTTCTATCAAAGTTACTGGTAGAATAGTTAATAACAGATTGTGATTGTTCTGAGGAGACAGATACTTGATTGACAGAAATTGAATTAGTTGAAATTACTTCTTGAGCTTTTAACGATTTGGAAACCAAAAAAATAGAAATCCCTATCGCAGTAGCAACTGCGGCTTTTTTCAACATTCTTTTGATTTTATCAGTTTTATAATTCTCATCGGAAATTATCCGTTGTAAATTCATGTGGTGCTCCGTCTTGTCTGGATCTATAATTTTTATTCTATTGTTTGGAATTTTATAACTTGTCATAATTATTAGACATTAAAGCCGTATATAAATGTTTACTTTTTATCTATTTTTGTTGGGGGCAGGCAATTCAAAGAAATAAAAAATTGCAATTGAGAAGTTTTTTAAAATTAGCATGAGAAAGAAACATATGAAATGCCCTTTCTGCGGATATAAGGATACTGACGTTGTTGATTCAAGAGATACCGAAGAGCTAAATGCAGTTAGAAGAAGAAGAGAGTGTCCTTCGTGTAAAAAGAGATTTACAACTTATGAAAGAACAGAAGAAAGCATAATAATTGTGATAAAAAGAGACGGGAAGAGAGAAAAATTTGACAGGCAAAAGCTGATAAACAGCATAATCAAATCCGTTGGCAAAAGACCAGTCAGCTACAATAAGATTGTTGAACTTGTAGAGGATATAGAGCGAGAATTAAGGACAAAGCAATCGGAAGAAGTTCATAGCAAGCATATCGGAGACATGGTACTGAAAAGACTAAGAAAACTAGATGATATTGCATACATCAGATTCGCAGCAGTATACAAGGAATTCAAAACAATAGATGATGTAATTAATGAGATCAAATTTTTGCAAGGGAAAAAGAAGTGACTGAAAGCATGCGAATCCTCTTATATAATTTATAATCTCCAAATCCTTATTATAATATAATTAGATTATTATAAACAACGATACAATGTAAACAAGGTGGCGCATTAGAATCTTCCTCTGAAAAATTGGAATTAATAGTGCAACAGAAGATTATTATCGATTATATGGGATTAAATAACATTTATAATACGTTAATACTCTTTTTTTTTAATAAAATACTACAAATACCTTTTATATAAAAAAAATAAATACTAAAAAATGAGAATTTTTAAAATAGCATTGATCCAGCGTTCGACGTGAACGCAAAGGTTTATAAATAAACAGATATAAAAAAATTCAATCACTAGATGTTGGTTATTGAAAATATATACACCACTATATAATGTGTTCAAAAAAATAAAAGTTGAACAAGGTGGTGTTCCAATAATCCGCATCAGCTAAGCTAAACGGAATTAAGCGAGGCAGATAGGCGTAAATCGAAAATTGAGGTGTAATGATGGCAAAGAAAGAGATAGAGCTTCCAGAATACAAGATGCAAAGAGTTTTCACCAAAGAGGGAGTACATCCATATGACATGATAATGTGGGAGAAAAGAGATTCTATAATCATGGATGCGAAGGGAAAGAAAATATTTGAACAAAAAGATGTAGAGGTTCCGGCTACCTGGTCTCAATCTGCAACGAATATCGCTGCTTCTAAGTATTTCAGAGGAAAATTGGGCACTCCTGAAAGAGAGACAAGCGTTAAACAGATGGTAGACAGAGTGGTAAGAACAATAACAGAATGGGGAAAGAAAGACGGATATTTTGCTTCTGCTGATGAGGCGAAAATATTTAGTGATGAATTAACATACATACTTGTAAATCAATACGCAGCATTTAATAGCCCGGTATGGTTTAACTTCGGGGTTGAGAAGAGACCTCAGGGGTCGGCGTGTTTTATCAATTCCGTAGAAGATGACATGAGATCTATCCTCCAGCTCGCAGTAACCGAAGGAATGTTATTTAAGTATGGATCTGGTGCCGGAGTTAATCTCTCTGTGCTTAGATCATCAAAAGAATATTTATCAAGTGGTGGAAAAGCATCTGGTCCAGTATCATTTATGAAAGGATATGATGCATTTGCTGGAGTAATAAAATCTGGAGGCAAGACAAGAAGAGCTGCCAAGATGGTTATATTAAATGTAGATCATCCGGATATCAGAGAATTTATCTGGTGCAAGGCAAAGGAGGAAAGAAAGGCGAGAGATCTCATAAAGTTGGGTTACGACGGTTCACTTGACGGAGATGTTTATGCTAATATCTTCTTCCAGAATGCAAATAATTCTGTAAGAACAACGGATGAATTCATGCAGGCATTAAAGGAAGGAAAAGAATACTCAACAAAATATGTATCAACTGGAAAAGAATGTGAAAAACTGGATGCAAGAACTGTAATGAAAGAGATTGCAGAAGCAACATGGGAATGTGGAGATCCGGGCATACAGTTTGATACCACTATCAACAAGTGGCATACCTGCAAGGCAAGCGGTAGAATAAATGCGTCTAATCCATGCAGCGAATACATGTTTCTTGACAATTCTGCATGCAACCTGGCATCAATAAATCTACTGAAATATCTTGATCCAGAAACTGGAAGATTTGACACTGAAAAATTCAAGCATACAGTTGCAATAATGATAACTGCACAAGAAATCATAGTAGGCAATGCTGCATATCCTACACCTGAAATTGAAAGGAATTCTATCGACTTTAGACCCCTTGGTCTGGGCTATGCAAACCTGGGCGCTCTGCTTATGGCATGCGGACTTCCATATGATAGTGATGAAGGAAGAGCATATGCATCTGCAGTGAGTGCACTTATGACTGGATATGGATATTACATCTCAGCTATGCTTGCAAAAAGAATAGGATCATTCAACAAGTATGAAATGAACAAGGAGTCAATGTTAGAAGTAATAAAGATGCATCTTGATCAAGCTGAATCAATAAGTGATAAAGTACCTCACTATTTGAGAAACGCTGCAATTGAAGCATGGAGACATGCATTTGCAACTGGTTCTATGTACGGATATAGAAATGCACAGATATCTGCGCTTGCACCTACAGGAACGATCGGATTCTTAATGGATTGTGATACAACAGGAATAGAACCAGATATTGCATTGATTAAATACAAATGGCTAGTTGGCGGGGGAATGATGAAGATAGTAAATTCAACTGTTCCTATCGCGCTTAAAAGATTAGGATATACAGAACAACAAATAAATGAAATAATGCAATATATAGATGATAAAGAAACTATAGAAGGTGCACCACACCTTAAGGAAGAGCATCTACCTGTATTTGATTGCGCATTCAAACCTGC
>JAVZCX010000034.1:0-7771 GCA_038874185.1 Candidatus Micrarchaeia archaeon | reverse complement strand
TAATAAGAAATGCTGAAGAGATTTTCCAAAAGATTGAGGTTCCTTACAGAGTAGTCAACATATGTACGGGTGAGATTGGAATTGTAGCTGCAAAGAAATACGATCTTGAGGCATGGATGCCTGCGCAGAATACCTACAGAGAAATGATCTCATGCAGCAACTGTACTTCTTACCAAGCCATAAGATTGAATATTAAATATGGAAAGGTTGGAGCTGAAGGAAAAGAATATGTTTACACTTTAAATAGTACTGCAATTGCAACACCAAGGGCGATAGTTGCAATAATGGAAAACCACCAGGATAGAGATGGTTCTGTAATCATTCCAAAGGCAGTTGTTCCTTATTTTGGAAAGGAAAGAATCGAACCTGTAAAGAAAATTTAGCAACTCACTACACCTAAAGAAAAAACTGTAGGTGTAGCTTTTTATTTCTTTATTGATTAAAAGATATATAATTAAAATAATATTATAATTTAAATTTTGAAACTAAAAAATTAAATTGAATGTGATAAAATGGCTGCGGATAAGAAAAAAAGAGAATTAATGAAACTGCTAAACAAGCTTGGAAAGATAAGAGGCAGTGGAACAGAGCTGATAAGTCTATATGTTCCTGCGGGATATCCATTAACTGAAGTAGTTAATAAATTAAGATCCGAGCATGGGCAGGCAGGAAACATTAAATCAAAAACAACAAGAACAAACGTCCAGGATGCAATTGACAAGATAATCAATTATCTTAAGTTCTTCAGGAAAACCCCAGACAAAGGATTGGCGATATTCTGTGGGAATATATCAAAGGATCCAGGAAAAACAGACATACAGCTTTTCTCTCTTGAGCCGCCACTTCCTATTCAGGTGAGTATTTACAGATGTGATTCAGAATTTATTTTAGAGCCACTTGCAGAACAAGGTAAAGTTAAGGAAAAATACGGATTAGTTACAATTGATGGAAAGGAGGCAACTATAGGAGTGCTTGAAGGAAATGTTACAAAGATATTAAAACGACTTACTACAACTGGACCTAGCAAATCGACGAAGGGGGGGTCCAGTGCAGCCCGATATCAACGTTTTGTGGAAGAGCTTGTAGAAGATTATTATAGGAGGGTTGGAGATGCAATGAACGAAACTCTAATACCATCTGGAATAAAGAAAGTGATAGTGGGCGGACCTGGACCTGTAAAAGAAAACTTTTTGAAGATGAAGCCTTTCAATTATCAATTTCAGATCTTAGCTGTTCTTGATACTGGTTATGTTGACGATTATGGAATTCAAGAGCTTGCACGAAAAGCAGTTGATTTGATTTCTGAGGAGAAGGCAAAGAAGCAAAGGCAGCTTCTTGAAAGGTTTTTCGGAGAAGTTGCAAAGGGCGGTCTTGCAGTTTATGGACCTAAAGAAACGATAGAAGTAATGAACTCTGGTAAATTAGGAACTTTGTTGCTTTCTGAAGGATTAGATATTACTCATCTTATCGTAGAATGCGATTCAGGACAAGAAGAATTATTTATAGAAGGCGAAATAGAAGAAAAAGAAGAAAGAGAACTCAGGTGCAGCAATGGAAGCAAGATTAAGAACATAATAAGTAAGGAAGAGTTGTTTGATGAAGCTTATGAGAAAGCGGAGAAGCATGGAATAGAAGTGGAATTGATTCCTGAAGACAGTCCGGAAGGAAAGCAGTTTTTAGCAGGATTCAAAGGAATAGGCGGATTGCTTAGATACAAATGAAGTAAAAATAAACTAAAAAATAGAAAAACTCTTTTTATGCATAAATTGATTGTTTATTGACCTGTGATTGTAGGCACTGTTTCTGAAGTCCTGAAAGAGCATTCTTCAACAAAGTCTTCGTTCACGAACAGATAGGCTGCATGTGTTTCATAAATTGAATAGAGTGGACCATAGTTGATTTCGAATGTCACATAAAGTGGATTCTTTTGCATCTCTTTTATCTTCTTAATGCATTCATTAGTGTTTGTGGCTGTTGATTCATGAGAAAGTTCATTGTTTGTTATTCTGGGACTGCTGTATGTGCATTCCTCTCCATCTATTACAAATGTGTATAGGTTGGATATGTCCTTCCCGATCTTGCCCCAGCTTCCTGCAAGACCTGCGCCGCATGCATAAACATATCTTGCTTTTTCACTTGAAATTCCAGTAACCTTATCTATTATTATGATTCCTTCTGCATTGATTAGGGATTCCTTGAATTGCTCTATGTTTCCTCTCACTGTGCTGTTTGTTTGCGTGTTTACTTGCTGAGGCGGTGTCTGAAGTATCCAGAAAAGAACAATGAATATGACAAGCAATGCAAACCCAAGGAAAAGAAGATCGTTTCTTCTTCTTTCAGAAGCTGTTCCAGATTTTCTTTCATCTGATGCAATTCTATGCTTTTCAGATTCCTTCCCTAACTTTTTAATTGCCATTGAACCACCGTAAAAGTATACCCATAGAATTATTCTATAAATTCTGCTATACTGCATCTATCGAAATATGCTTCATCTCCTTGAATAAGACCTTCGGCTCTGTAAAACGTATAGAATTTAGTCTGTGTTTCATTTGAATATGAGAGCTGAATCAATGGTATTTTATCTGTTTCCGCCATACACTCTGAAAGGAGTCTGTCCTTGCATATTCCGTCTACTACATCTATTTGCTCAACTTCGATTCCCTTTCCGTAAAACTGTGCTGCAATCTTATCAGCACAGCTCTTTATCTTCGTGGAATCTTGAGAAGAGAGATATTCAGCAAATATGTAAACCTTGTTTGATTTTTCAGCTGCAGAGATGAAATTATAAATTGATGTCGATGAAATCTCATTGCTTATTCCAGTATATAGCGCATAAGACAATAATGCAAGCAAGATAATTACTGCTGCAAATATCAATATCCACGTGTTCATTATCTTTGCCTTTCCAAATGCAGATGTGTTTCTTAAAACAAGCAAGAAAAACGCCAATCCAAATATAAGCAATATAAAGATGTCCATTGCAACTATAACCATCAAGGGTATGTTTTGTGCCCATACTCTTTTTTCTTCTTCCTTTATACCTAATGGTGCTGATGCAGCATCAAGAACTCCCACTGCCAAGCTATTGAGCGGAGAAGCCAGCGCAGAAGGAACTGTTTCTGTTACTGCCTCTTTCTTTCTTTGAATTAGAGAATCAAGATTATCTGCTAACTTTCCATATCTATTTGCGTAATCACCGATTTCTTCGTATACGACCTTTCCGCTTAGTTTTTTATTAAGGCTTAAGTATTCATTGCTGAGAGAGCTAAGTTCCGAATAGAATACAGTATCTGAAGGAGTTATTATAACCGATGCTTTTTCTAGGAGCTTGGCTGCTCTTTCCTTATTTACTGAAAGCTGATCAAAAACTGAATAAGTTGTTGACATATAGTTGTCCATTTCATCCAATTTAGTTTTTATTACACTGATTACATATCCTGCCTGGTCTATTTCATTTCTATTTAGATTTGAATAGAATTGCTGGTTAAGTGAATCGATATTTGAAATATAATCGTTTAAGTTTGAGTCTTCAACTACCCCCAATATATTCGTAGCTTTGTCCAAAAGATAATTATATCTTGTTGAAATAGAATCAAATTCTTTCTGAAGGTTTGCCTTTGCCTTAGTGCTAGTGTATAGTTCTATTCTGCGGAACGTTTCATTGTATATGGATTGAGCATTTGAATCTATGTTGTCAAAGCATGCTGCATTTGATCTTAGTTGAGAAGCAATAGATGCTGCTGAAGATAGAGCTGAAGTGTTTAATGACATTGTATACCCAACAGGAATACAGAAATTGAAAGTAGGTCTTGTAAATAATTTATTGTTCACATAACTGGTAGCAAGATCCTGTAAAAGAAGAATCGAATCTGAAATCTCTTTTAATTTTGAAGAAAGTTGGAAATTAATCTGGGTGGGGGTTGAGATGCTATTTAACTGATTAATGTTACTCAATATCAAAGACAAATTTGAATCAATTCCACGCTTTATATTTGCATATTCTAATAATGTTGGTAAAAATTGAGCACTGCCTGCTCCATACTGGAAACAAGCATAAGAACCCTTATTGCATGCTATTTGGCAAGAAACTAAGTCTACACATCCTCCTTCATCTCCTTCTCCTTGTCCAGTAATAGAATCGCAGAATTCTTCAAGGTTTCCAAGGGAGGTCTTAATATTTCTGCTTGCATTAAATGCGAGGACTTTTTCTTTTATTGACTCAAGATTGGACTTAGAAGGATAAGATGTATCAAAGCACCTTAAATTAAGCACTTCCTTTATCTCATCTAAAGTTTTAACGATTTGTCCGTTTTTCAACACCATAGAATCTTTAGAAGCTATAGTTACTATGGTATATGTGTTAGAACCAGATGTAAAATTCTGTTGCACCACTGAAAGTGGTGATTCAGAAACAGATAAATAATCTTCTACATTTATTGAAAAATAAATTCCTGCGATTAATAAAATAAAAAATAATGCAAACTTGTTTTTTGCCGATTCCATTTGTACACCTACCTATTAAATGCTACAATAAATAATAAAAGAATTTGTATGAAAATATATTTAAATATAACTATTTCAAAATCTCTATTTTTCGAATGAATTTTAATAATTTAGAAATAAAAAACGAACTAAAATGACTTTTTAATATATAAAAAAGAAGAGAAAATAAAAAAGAAAAAATTGGCGGATAAACCGCCGATTCAACAGTTATCTCACTGAATTTATTGGACTTGTGCCAATAATTGTGAGATGAAGTCTGCTGCTGCCTGTTGTGTGTCGTCTGCTGTGTAACCTGCAACAACTATTCTGTTGTCAGATACTGCAGAGACTACCTTTACTCCAGGCTTGTCAATCTTGACATCAGTGCCTGCTATTGCAGATGCTGTCAAAGAGTTGACGAGCTGACCACCGACAAGAATCAATGATTCAGCTGTTGGTGCCTCAGAGTCGAGGACAACAAGTCTCTCAGTTGAGCTCATCTTGTATGGTACTGCGAATGATGCAGATGCAGGTGTTCCTGCTACATCAAGAACTGCAGACATTCCTGCGCTTGATGCTGTGCATGCTGCAGAACCACCAGAGACAGAGCATGCTCCAACTGTTGCAGAGATCTCCTTAACCTTCACTGTTGATTCCTGGACAGTGACCTGCTGGCCTTCAGACAATGTTTGTGTTGAAGTACCTTCAGATACTGTGCTGGATGATGGCATTAAGAAGTATTGGAATTCACCAAGTTTCTTTGCCATCTTGAAGGTTATTGAGGATGCTGATCTAGATGCAATCACAGATCCCTTCTGTGATACAAAGCCAGCTTCTCTGTTTGCTGTCAGAAGTTGTGCATTATTTCCTAAATATCCTACTACAACTTTTGACTCTGAGTTGTCACCCAAATTGTTTACAAATCTTCTGTTTGGCTGGTCTGCTACAAATTGGAAGTAGCCAGTTGCATTTGCACGGGTCGTGTCTTTTAGCAAGTATTCATTTAGAGTTACGTTTGCGCTTGCATTATTTATAACAGAAATGTTCAATTTGTTGTCGTATGAAGAATCATCGTTTATCTTGTAGTCAAAGAGGACATATTGATTTGAAGCTGACATGTTGAGTTTTGCAGCAAGTACGTAACCCTTATCTGGCTTGTCGTACATCACATATCCAGTCTTTATTCCATAACAGACCTGGCTTCTGTCATCTTCTAATGACCCAGTTGTTGAATTTGTTGAATTATATGTGTATGTGAAGCTCGATCCAAATGCCTTCTTGTCTGATGTGAAACAGACAAAATCTCTTTCATCTGAATCAGATATTGGGTTTGTAGTTGTATCTGTTGTTGTGTTGTAGTAGCTAGAGATTCTCTTCCACTCTACTTTAAGGTTGTCTCTGTTTGCATCTGTTAATGTCCATCCTGCAAACTTGAATTGGAATGGTGCAGGTGATTCTATTATGTTAACTGCTTGGCCTTCTTTGATGTCATCAAAGTCAACTCTCTCAAAAGTTATATTCTTCAATATTGAGTTGAGTTTTTCACTAGATCGGTTTGTCCAACCAAGTGTTACAGTCCAGTTCTTGTTCTTGTCGTCATCAACCTTTCCATTCTTTAATTCAATTTCTTGTGAGTAAACTGCCATCTCTGCCCACTTTGCAGTTGTAAGACCTGGTGCAGTCTTGTATATGTGGAGTGAGATCTTGTCACCATTTGGCAATGTTATTTCCTTTGTTGCACCTGATGCTGCAGTATCTTCCTTCACAAGATTTCCATTTGCATCGTATATTTGTACGATTGCTTGTGAGTCAGTTGAACCATATGGTATGGTTAAGTCAGCAAGTTTAACTTTGTATGCACCTGCTGCAATCTCTTGACCTGCATAAACAATCTGTGCGGGTGTTGCTTCTTTTGCAATCTTTACAGATGTACCGTTTGTCATGTCAGAAATTATCCATTCCTCACCAAGGTACTTGATCTTTAATCTCTGTCTGTCAATCTTGTAGTCTTCTTCACAAGTTGTATTTAATGCTAGTTGGCTTTCTTTTACACATATTGGAACTCCACCAAATGTGTCATGATCGAACTTGATCACATATTCTATTCTATCTGGTCTTATATAGTATTTTTGTGCATCCGCATCCCATGCTGGTGCGTTTAATATTTGTTCAACATACATCTCTTGTGTCTCTGTGAATGAACCAGAAACAGATGAGACTGATGACTTGTAGTCAGCAAGTGCTGCCATGTTGTCTCCAGTTATCTTCTTTGGAGAACCAGAATTATTGATCTGATCATCTTCTGTTGTTTGGACATTGTCTATGAAACCATATCCGTATGTCTTGAATCCGAAACCTCCTGCTACTGTTGCAGTTCCAGGTGTTGTGATCTCCAATGTAACCTTCTTGTCAGATACTGGACATGTTCCAGTGCCTGTTCCAGTTACAGAACATGTTGGAGTTCCTGTTAACTGTGCAGAAACAGTCTGTGTCTTGTATGCTAAGCTACCAATGACAGCTGCGATGTTTGCTGCTGCAACACCATCAGATGCCTTTGCATTTGCACCTACTACTACTTTAACTACTGGTTTACCCTGTTCATTTATTATCTGGGTATTCTTATACATAATTGGTGCTGCTGCTACGAATGAAGCGCCTAAGAGAGCTGCTCCAAGAGTTACAGCCGCCAATTTCTTTGCGTTTATACTCTTCACGATATCACCTCAATGTATATCGTCATTTGCGCGTGCCTTGCGGCATTTATATGCGCAAATTACTTAGACCCTTGAATAAGGATCTAACCTTACTTTATTTAAAGTATTTAAAAACCTTTGCTTTTTTTATTAACTTTTGTTAATATATGACCCATGTTGTATAGTCAATTAACGTAAAACCTTATCGTTCATGGACGTATTTTCCCAGAATGAAATATGTTGCATCTTTCTTACTCTTCTGTAAATGAAAATGTATTAGAATGAAAAACTACCTGGGGGGAACATTAAAACACATGCAATATAAAACATATCATCAATATGAAATATACAATCGAAATAAAGACATAATTTGGTTACATAGGATGTTATTATAGGATGTTATTATAGTAGTTACATAGGATGTTTATTAGTTATTTAATTATGGATGTTCATTATTTAATTATAAATTAGTAATTATTATGACTTGTGTCATTTTTTGTTTTGTTTCTTACCGGTCCGCTAATGTCATTTTATATCTTTTATCTTCGTTATCTTCTCTCGCCGTACTCTTTGACGAATTGAATATATTCCTTCAG
>JAVZCX010000033.1:0-8067 GCA_038874185.1 Candidatus Micrarchaeia archaeon | reverse complement strand
GCCTCTGCCTCGGTTTTACAAGGCTTGGTCACTACGGACCAGTCTCAATCGGCAAACCAGACAGCAGAGTTGAAAAAGAGATAGCAGAAATGGTCAATAAATATGCAGAGGTATTGGAGAGGGTTTAATGGTTAAATTTGAAGACTTAATATCTGGTAAAGAAAAAATTCTTATTATAGGACTTGGATATGTGGGGTTACCCTTAGCTATTGCTATGTCAAAACAGTTCAAAGTTGTTGGTTATGATAAAAATTCCCATAGAGTAAAACAACTCAGAAAGGGAAATGATGTAACTGGCGAAGTTACAAAGGAAGAATTGTATAATTCAGGAATTGAATTTACTGACAAATTATCAGAGAGGCAGAAATTTAAATTTATCATAGTTGCAGTGCCAACCCCTGTTGATAAGCTAAAAAATCCTGATTTATCTTTTCTTGTCTCTGCATCAGAAGTGGTCGGTAAGCACATAGCAAAGGGTGGGGTGGCCGTCTTTGAGTCTACCGTATATCCTGGTGCAACTGAAGAAGTTTGTGTCCCCGTAATTGAAAAAGCAAGTGGTTTAGAATGGAAAAGAGATTTTTGGGTCGGCTATTCACCAGAGCGAGTAAATCCAGGAGACAGAGAACATACAATAGAAAGAGTAGTTAAAGTTGTTTCAGGAGATACTCCCCAGACACTTGAGCTTGTATCATCTGTTTACGGAAGGGTTATAAAGGCTGGCATATACAGGGCACTGGATATTAAAACAGCGGAAGCTGCTAAGGTTATTGAAAATATACAGAGAGATGTCAATATAGCTCTGATGAATGAGTTAGCTCTTATTTTCCATAAATTAGGACTTGACACAAAAGAGGTACTAAATGCTGCCAGAACCAAGTGGAATTTTTTACCCTTTGAACCAGGGCTGGTGGGTGGACATTGTATACCCGTTGATCCCTACTATCTTGCCCGAAAATCTTTAGAGGTCGGACACGTTCCTGAGTTGATTCTATCGGGTAGAGGTGTAAATGAGTATATTCCTGTTTACATTGCCCATGAAATAGTTAAGATTTTGATAAAAGCTGGGAAAAAGATTAAGGGTTCCAAGGTTCTGATTTTAGGAGCAACTTTTAAAGAAAATGTACCTGATTTGAGAAATAGTAAAGTAGTGGAACTAAGTAAGGAATTAGAGGACTTTGGAATGAAGACTTATCATTATGACCCTATTGTAATGAAAAGTGAAATAAACCAACAATACAAATTGAATTTTATAGATGACGTAGAAATCCATTCACCCTATGATTGTGTTGTTTTAGCTGTTAAACATGAAGTCATTATTAAAAGATTTAGCCTCGCCCTTTACAGTAGAATTATGAAAAACCCTTACATACTCATTGACATCAAAGGGGTTTATGATAAAGAAGAAACTTTGAAAAAAGGATTTATTTATTGGCGGTTATAGATTTCTTTTTGCATACTGGAGATATAAATTAAGCATACTTTTGCACATATGTTCTAAAGTATAATTGTTTTTCACTTTATTTCTTCCTGCCTCTCCCATCTTGTATGCCAATTCTGGTCTCTTTAGAATTTCAACAATTTTAGTTGCAAAAAGATAAGGTTTGTCTGGAGAGACAAGATAGCCATTTATTCCATCATCTATTACCTCTCTTACTCCATCAACATCAGAGCCAATAACAGGTTTTTCCATCGCCATTGCTTCTAAAAAGGCTGTCCCCAGAGCCTCCTGAAGAGTTGGAAGAACAAATAAATCAATAGCCTTAAGTATCTGAGGAATATCATTTCTGTGTCCAAGCATTATTACATTTTTTGAAAGTTCATATTTTTTTATTTCCTCTTCAATATTCTTTCTTTGGGGACCGTCTCCTACAAAAATAAAAGTTGCTTCTGGGATTTCCTTTAAAACTTCAGGGATTGCTTCCAGTAGAATGTGATGCCCCTTTTTCTTTCTTAAAACTGCTACGGTTCCGATTATAGGTTTAAATTTACTAAGTCCTAATTCTTCTCTTAAGGAGGCTTTTACTACATCAGGATTAAATTTTTCTACATCAACTCCTGTTGGAACAGCAAATACCTTTTTGGGATTCAAACCTTTATTGATAAGATAGTTTCTAACATAATGGCTGACAGTTACAACCACATCTGAAAGATATTTATAGGAAAAAGTTGATGTGATTGGCAAGGCAAGATGGCGGGTTCTTACAACTAAAGGACGTTTTTTCAAGAGCTTTGCAGCAATCCCTGCTATATAGGTGTCTTTACCGCTGTGAGTATTCACTACATTAATGTTTAATTTACAGATGAGTCTCTTAGTATAATAGATTGCTCTGATATCGTAGCTTTTTCTCATAGGATAGGTAAATACTTCAATACCTGCTTCAGAGGCTTTTTTAAATAGAATACTTCCAGGTTGACATAGAATATAAACTTTTGCCCCTAATTTCTCCAAACCCAAAGCTTCATTAAGTATCCTATTTTCCTGTCCTCCCCATCCAGGCGATGATTCAGTATGAAGAACTTTAATTGGCATTTTAGACTGTCAACTCCTTTAGCAATTTGGACACCATTTCATATACAGGCATGACCTTTATAGAGTTTGCATCTCTGCTATTGTCCTGAAATAGAACATGTTTTACCCCCCATGGTCTCCATCTTGCAGGGTCTGTTGAACCCCATATCGTTACAATAGGTTTACCAAGTGCTGCTGCTATGTGCATGGCTCCTCCATCAAGGCATACAACAAGCTTGGCAAAACTTAACGCAGCAATAAGCTCACTCAAGCGAATGGTTTTAAATGGGATGATTTCAGGGAGAGCTTTGATTATTAACTCAGCCTTCTCATCATCTCCGGGGTGATAGGGATTATTTTCAGAACCCGGAGACCATAAAAGCATAATATTAGCATTATGACTTTCTAAGATAAGCCTCGCAAGATTGATGAAGTTATCATGAGACCATCTATTTTCAGGTTTTCTACTGCTTATATGAAAGGCAATTAAAGGTTTGTCATTCTGAGCTTTAGTGAAGAGTCTCCTATCAAGTAAAAAATCCCTCATCCTTTGAATCTCAGTTTGTGAAGGAAATACTCGCATTACATCAGGACTTACTTTTATCCCCAAGGGAGAAATGAGAGTGAAAACCCGCTCTACCTCATGCATCGGTTTTTGAGGTTCTATGATAGGCATGTTATAAAATAATGAAGTGTTTGATTTTGATGGTAAATAACCAATTCTAAGCTTAGCTCCTGTCATAAAGGCATATCTTGCAAGTCTTGGAGAATAAGAACCACAGGCAATTGCTATGTCATATTTTTCTTTTCTGATTTTCATGAGAATTTTGAGATTGTTCCACCAAACGGAAAGCTTATTTTTATCAGGAACATGCTTTGCTTTTTCGTAAACATATATCTCATCAATATCTGGATTATTTTTTACTATCTCTGCATTATAAGAGTTTACAAGGATTCCAATTTTCGCCTCAGGATAAGCCTGCCTTACTGCATGTATTGTGGGAGTTGTGCAAACAAGGTCACCAATATTGTCACGCCGGATAAAGAGGATTTTTGAGATCATTTTTGATTGGCAATATCTCTTTCTTTAGGAATTCTGTGCATTACAGCCATTCCTATGCCAAGTAACATCATAAAAAGTTGTTTTGAATCATCTCCATCAAAACTTCCAAAGAAGTTATTTATCCAATATCCTATCATCATGGTCATCAAAGAAGCAGAAAAATATTTTATCAAGGAATCATTAGATTTTATCCAATACTTCAAACAAACAATAAAAAATGTTGTTATCATCCATAAAAATACTAACAAACCCTGAATACCTAACTCAAAAGTGATTCCAATAAAAGTATTATGTGTTTGAGGATAAATAAAGTGCTTATTATTCTCATTTCTAACTGTTTTACCAAAAAGAAACCTTCCATATCCATGAGGGTAGAAAGGATTTTCCAATATTTTTTCTATAGCTGTCTTCCACATAGCAAGCCTTTGCCTCATTGAAGAAGGATTTTTTCCTGCGATTTCCTCTGGAGACATTTTCAAATATTCTTTAATAGAAGGTATTTTTTCAGTATGCATCTCGCGAAACATTTTATTTTCAATATATACAAAGCTTATTAATGTTAGGATAACAATAATGAAAATATTAAGTAACCATTTCCCATCTTTTAATAACAATAAAGAAATAAAAATAACTTGAAAAAACAGAGCAAACATTCCTGCTCTAACAAAAGTAATATGGATTGCTAATAAATTTATAATTAGCAAAAAAAATAATAAAATGCGTTCTTTCTTTATTTGGCTGTATAAAAGCTTCAAAATGATAAAAGGAATAACCATTGTGTGATATAGGGCTGCTACTTCACCTCCTCCGGGGTCTCGTAATCCGCCTGCCTTGTAGACCACAGAGAAAAATTGTCCTTTCTGAATATAAAAATCATAAAATGAGTAAAGACTAAATATAAAACTTCCGATAAAAAGAGCTTTTATTAATGCCATGCCATCTGAGTTCTTTTGTATCGCGTAATAAGTTAAATAAAATAAAACAATGGGTTTAATAAGTTCTCCTTTAATTTCTTTTAAACTCTCAGAAAAATCAACGGAAGTAGGCAGTGATAATAAAGCAATTATAAAAAAAAACAAAAAAGGTAATTCAAAGGATGTATTTATCCACCTAAAATTTTTTGTTATAAGATAATAAAATAAAACCAAAATTAATGAACAAATAAAAGAAATTGCACGGAGCGTTGCTGTATGGGCAATTGGAAGAATAAGGATTAGAAAGCACAGCACCCAAATTGCAAATTTATTGATTATATCATGAAGTTGGAATGAATAATTTTTTAACTGCATTGTATATTTCCTCTGTTGTAACTGTTTCTATGCATGATCTATTATGAATTTTACACTTATAAGGTGCTTTAAATGAATGAGAACATGGCACACATGAAAGATTTTTCTGAATTATGAAAACCTTTTCTCCCAATGGTCTTTGATCTTCCATGTTAGAAGGTCCTGCTATATTAATCAGAGGGATATTTAAAGCATCAGCCATATATGTTATCCCTGTATCAACACCAATAAATAGAGAAAGTCTTTCAACAAGAGCTGGAAGCTCTTTCAGATTTAACTTTCCTGTAGCATTTATGATTCTATCTCTTTTGCTGGTAGCGTCTAGTATTAAATTGGCGGTGTTTTTGTCCTGCTCAGAGCCGATGAGCACCACATATGCATCAATATCATCTAATAGCATATCTATGAGTTTAATAATCTTCTCTGCTCCCAATTCCTTTAACTTATTGCCGCTACTAACTGCTATTCCTATTAATGGTTTGTTGATTCCTCTTAAAATTTGTTGTCCAATTGCATCCGCATTTTCGGATTTATAAACTTCTTTGGTTATATCACTGCTGTCAATTCCTATTGCTTTTAGCATTTTCATATATGTTTCTATAACTAACTGCCCACTAATGTGCTTCTCAAGATATGTGTAAAAAACCGAGGCAAGTTTAAATGTGACCCCTGCAAAGTTAGGCATAACAGATATCCTTATTGGAACCAGACCCCAGAATAATGCGATGGAAAAAGGTACATTAGGATTGAGACATATTGCAATATCATAATGTCCCTTGCGTATCAAATTTGATAGCCATATTTTCCCTGAAAGTCCCTTAAAGTCAGAGGCTTTTATTGATATTATTTTATTCACATGTGGATTATATTCTAACAAAGCTTTTGTATCTGGATTTACTATAACTGTTATTTGAGAATATGGATATTTTTTCTTTATTTCTCTAAAGACAGGAGTTGAACATATCAAATCGCCAATTTTGGCTGTTTGAATTATCAAGATATTTTCAACATCTTCTCTCTGACGGAAAAAAAGTAATAAGTACAATATAGGGCTTATTAAATATGTTAATAGAACGTAAAACATGCCTTTATAGAATCCTTAGTTGCTTTAACTTTGCTCCATGTTATAAAATCTTGTGGATTTTTTAGTTCTCTATCAAACATTCCTTTAAAATATTCTCAACTCCAGCGATATATTTTTCAATAGAAAATTTTTCAATTGCTCGCTTCCTTGCTTTTTCGCCCATCTGTTTTCTTAACTCAGGATTCTTAATTAATTTTAAAATACAATTAGCAAAGATTTCAGGATGCCGAACTGGAACAAGAAAGCCTGTCTCTCCATCAATAACAAGTTCTGCAGGACCTGTCACATTTGAAGCTACAACAGGCTTTCCCATAAGCATCGCTTCAAGAATAACTCTTGGTAATCCTTCTTTTTCAGAGGTTAAAACAAATATATCCATGGCATTTATATACGAAATAGCATTGGATTGAAAACCTGTAAATATAATCTTTTCCTGAATTTTCCTTTTTTTGGCATATTCAATTAGGCTGTCTTTTTCTGGACCCTCTCCTACAATAATGCATTTAACAGAATTCTTGGTTTGATAAGTGAGTATGTAAAAAGCATCTATTAAATCTATGATTCGTTTTATCTTAATAAGAGACCCCACTACTCCTATAAGAATATCATCTTCTGATATTCCCAATTTTTTTCTTATTTCAAAAGGAGATATTGATGGTTTTGTTTCAGGATCTATTCCATTATGAACTACTACACATTTCTCAGCATGTATGCCTTGCTTTACAAAGGCATCTTTAACACCATAAGAAACACATATCATTTTTTTTAGCCATAAATTAGTAGCTTTAATCTCAAAACAGTTAAGTTTTGTCTCTTTTCTACTGTGTTGTAGTGCAGGAATACCTGTTATTTTCGAGGCAATAATACCTTCAAAGTTTGATGAGGGCTGATTGTTCATATACAGCAGATCTATCTTCAAATCTTTTAAAATCTGTGCAATCCTTTTTGCATTTGTTTTAATTCTAAATTGGTAATCAATAAGGAATATCATATATTTTTTTAAATTTTTATTGAAAAAAAATAATATCCTAAATAGTTCTTTGAGTATTTTTAAAATGGCTGGCTGTTTTTTTTGCTCTAAGAGCAAAAACTCTATTCCAAGCTTCTCTATCTCAGATTTTATATCGGATTCATAACCTTTTTTATAGTTGTTATAAAAGAGGGCAATAAAATGATATCTGTTCTTATCAATCCTTTTAAGAAGTTCAAGAAGACTATTTGTTCCTCCACCCCATTCTTTACCTGTATCAAGAATTAGTATATTGTAAGGTTTTTCATAAACTATGGGTAATTTCATATTTCAAACTTAATAATTTTATTATAGCTTTATAGACTTCTTCAACAGAGATACTTTCCATACATACTGGATATTTACATTTTTTACTTATACATAGTTCACATGTTCTATTTTTTCTGATAATCAAATGCTTATCAAAATCATAATATGGTCCAGACCAATTAGGATCAGAAACAGCAAATAATCCAATTATCGGCGTTCCCAAAGCAATTGCCATATGCATAATTCCTGTGTCTCCTGTAACCAAAAATTTGAATCTCTTTATTAGGGATGGTATATATTTCAAAGGAATTTTACCTGCCGAGACAACCACTCCTTTTCCTATACCTTGAGCTATTTTATTACAATATGAATATTCATTAGGAGACCCCGTAATTATAATTTTTATTTCAGAGTCTGATTGGATTAATTTTTTCCCTAATTCAATAAATCTCTCTGGAAACCACATTCTACTTAAGGTGGAAGCTCCTACTTGAAATCCTATGATAGTTTCTTTCTCATCAATATTGTTTTGTTTTAAAAAATCTCTAACAAAATCTTCACCTTTTTGTTGAATTGGCAAGACCATTCGTTTATCTTTAATATCACATCCTATTAATTCTGCTGATTTTAGTCTAACTTCGACCCCGTGTTTAAAATTATCCCATGTATAGAGCTTATTTGAATTAGAAAGCAAAAATCTAAAATTGTTAGAGTTTGGCACTTTCACGATAAACCTCGCACCTCCCAAATATGCCATTGGTGTTGCCTGAGGTTCATTGCCGTGCAAAATTACTGCTACATCAAATTTATGTTTTCGGAACTCTCTAATTGTTTTAAAAAATT
>JAVZCX010000032.1:0-8390 GCA_038874185.1 Candidatus Micrarchaeia archaeon | reverse complement strand
TCAAAACCAAAACTGATTTCTATTCAGAATCTTGAAACTATTTTGACAAAAGTATGGATAAATTCTGTTATTGAGTTCATTGCAGATAAACTGATTAAGATCAGGGCAGGAAGAAGAGAGGAAAGAGAGGAAAGAGAAAGAGCAGGGAGAAAAGAAGTAAAAGAAGAGAGATACTGGGAAGAGAGACTGAAAGAGGTGGAAAAAGAAAGAAATGCTGATTTTGAAAGATTCAATAGAAAATTAAGAACTATGTTCAAACCAGAAGAATATAAAGAAATAATAAAGCATGCAAAGAAAAGTATTGTTGCATTTCTCAGGGGAATTGCAAATAACTGGTCTGAACGATGGTTAGAGCCGTTAGAATCAATAGAAGATATAAAAGGAATTAAGATCGAAGAAAAAGGACTAAATATAATAATAGAAACTTTAAAGAGGAGGATCTCTTTCATTTCTATTTCTTCTTATGATATTCAAACAATGGAAAGAATAATAAAAGAGAATTCTGATGCAGTGAATACACTAAATGCACTTATTGATTACATGGATGAAATAAGGATAAACGGAGTATTTAGAAAGATCCTTGTGAAAAACATAAGAAAGTATAAAAATGGGGCAAAGCCATTGCTGTTTAAGAATTTATTGAATGAGTTGAATACAGTTAACGTTCCCACTCAAATAAGCAACACCTTCATTCAGGCAGTGACGAGGAATAAGGAAAATATGATTGAGAAAGATAAGGAAGAAGAAAAAGTAAGAGGGAGTGAAACCAAAGAGAGGAACGAAATAGATAATATAGTGAAGTTCATACTCTTTTATGTCTCGCTTCTTAATATGAGAAAAACAAGAGTCAGGAGCATTCTTTCTCAAATCAGTGATGAAAAAGACCAAAGAAAAGAGATCGCAACATTATATGCTAAACAGTGTGCTTTGATGAGACTTTATTCTTCAATCACTCTTTCAGAACTTAGACAAAGTACATTAGATTTGCAGTTTTAGCCATTATTTGCTTTGTTCCAGATAAAGCTATTAAATCCGGTGTAAAGATGAGTAAAAAGAGACTCAGTAAACAGCAAAATACAAATGAACAAAACAGGAACGAAAAGATATATACGGATAGAAATGAAAATATAGATAAGAACAGCGAGATAAATACAGATAGAAATAAAGAAAGAGATAAAGTTAGGTATGGCTTTCTGAATAAGTTTTTGATTAAGTTTCTGAAGAAATACAATATCCCCTTTCACTCATTTTATATAGAACCTTCTGAATCTGAGAGTAAATTCAAGACTGATTTGAAAGGAGTAGATCAAGAAAAGTTAGAGAAGATCGTACAAGAGAACAACGCATATCTCTCAATTTTAGAAACACTGATAGAAGATATAATATCCAATGATGATGCAGAGACAATAAAATATGCTTTTGACTATGGAATTCTTGACGTTGATGCAAGATTTAAAGACGGAACCACCCCTCTTTTTAAGGCTTGCGTATTGGGCAAATATAAAGTTGCAAAACAGCTAATTAAATTAGGTGCGGACGTTAATCTCACATCTGAAGGTTACACTCCATTATCTATTGCTTGCGGCGCTAATCGTATAGACATAGTCAAACTTCTTCTTGAAAATGGAGCTAAGGTCAATTTCACTGAGCAGAAAATTACCCCGCTTGAAGTGGCAATAGCACAAAATAATGTACAAATAGTTAAAATTCTGCTTGATAAAGGTGCAGATCCAAACCTTTTTTGCCTGCGACCGCCTTTATTTGCAGCTTGTGAAAGTGGAAACAAGGAAATTATCAACCTACTTATAAGTCATGGTGCAAACATGAATATTCTTTATGCTCCATTCAGACCTATCACCGTAGACAATACAATCTCTCTTTTGTCATATATGGTATACCTAGCAAAAGAAGATGTGATCAAATTACTTATTGATCATGGAATAGATCTCAATATTAAAAATGGAAACGGAATGACAGCCTTATCATATCTCTCTGTTCAATCTTACAGATATCTTAATGATAACACTATAAAAACATTGATTAAAAATAGGACAACTCCACCATCAAAAGAAGAATATAAAATCATGTTATTTAGGATCGCAAAAGAATTGATTAAGGCAGGGGCAGACATCAATAGCGAAGATAACGATGGTTGGACGCCGCTAATGTTTGCTTGTAAATATGGTGAAGAACAACTTGTAAAATTATTTTTGAAAGCAGGTGCAGACCCTAATCATCGTTCAAAAGCAGGAACAACTCCACTATCTATAGCTGCAGTTAATAATCAGATAGGTGTAATAAGGTTTTTAATCGAAGCAGGTGCAGATCCGAATATAACAAGTTCAACCGGAAAGACACCATTAATAAAAGCAACCGAAAAAGGTTATTTAGAAGCAGTGAGAACTCTCATAGAGAACGGCGCAGATCTCGATATTAGAGATGAAGAAGGCAATACGGCATTGTCTTATGCTATAATAACACAAAGAAAAGATATAATAAGGCTCTTACTAAAGAACAAAGCAAACCCTAATGTAAAAATAAGCCGATCTCTTACTTTAAAAGAGCTGCTTAAAGAAGGAATACCTTTATTTATTGCTGAAAATTTAAAGAAATACGGATTTGAAGAGAATAGTAAAATAAAGATCAGTTTTTCATGTTTGAGTTTTGCATTATTTCAAGGTGACATAGATATCATCGAGTCTCTCCTTGAAAACGGTGCAGATGTGGAGCTGATTGACAACGGCTTAACTCCTTTAATGATAGCAGTTTTATCAAACAAAAAAGAAATTGTAAAATCGATTTTAAAATATAAACCAAACATTAATGCAAAGGGCATATCAAACATCACAGCCATGCATCTGGCAGCGATGAAGAATAAAGATTCAGACATAATTGACCTTTTGATAAATTATGGTGCAGATATAGAAGCAAGGGATTCAGCTGGTTTGCCCCCTATTGTATATGCTATTCAGAGCAATAATACAAATGCAGCTAAGGCTTTAATAAAGTACGGGGCAAAAACAAACTTTAAATTTCCAGATGGTCGCAG
Organism: Candidatus Micrarchaeia archaeon; assembly: GCA_038874185.1. Lineage (GTDB taxonomy): Archaea > Micrarchaeota > Micrarchaeia > CABMEP01 > CABMEP01 > DTQF01. The sequence goes on along the minus strand of JAVZCX010000032.1, from coordinate 5,341 downwards.
CTTATTTGTTTATGCTGTGCAAAATAAATTTTCAGATATTTCTCTTATTTCAGGAGGAGATGATATCGAACCAATCGCATTAGATTTTAAGGAAATAACAAAGGAAAAAAGTAAAAGAAGCATTAAGAAGAAAGACTGAACGATATGATGAACATCTAAAGCTATTATCTATTTGCTTAAAAGTAAACATCTCTTAAAATCAGATAAAAAAATTTTAGAATTAAGGTGGACTTATAAATTTTGGACTTAATAAAGAGCTAATTGTATAAATTTACTAAAAGAAATAGAAAGGTTTAAAAATAAGTGTGGCTTAATGATATTAAAGTGCAATATTATCAGCATGGCTGTTGAGTAGCCTAAAATCCGAACATGAAAACCGAAGTTGTCAAACAAAAGCTAAAAACACTTAAACGGGTGCTTGAGCACCTTAATACCTCTAGAGTAATAGTTCTCGTCGAGGGTAAACGTGATATTCATGCTCTTAGAAATTCACATTTCTATGAAGGAGAGATTATACAAATATCAAATAAAAAGCCGCACGAACTTGCGCAGCTTTTGCTTGGCACTGAAAAGACTGTTGTAATACTTACAGATTATGATGATGCTGGCGAGCAGCTTCTTGAAAGGTTTGCAGATGAACTATCTGCAAATAATATATCTGTAGATGTTACAACAAGAAAATCAATTCGTTGGATTTTAGGTATAAATACAATAGAGGAGATCTCAACTGCTTACGCTGATTTTGTTGCACGTGTTACATGTGCACAGCACGAATTGTGCTTGACTGAGGAATTATTAATTCCTATTAAAAGTCAGGAATTAGTAATTCTGAATAAGGACAATTCAAGGGTGCACTAAAGACCATAAATAATTATTCATTAGTGCATCGATAGGTGATAAAATGGGAAAGATTTACATAGATACTGTTAAATATGTGATTCATGCAAATGTTGAGATCACAGGTTTGGTAGAGAAACCAGATGTAGTTGGAGCTATATTCGGGCAAACTGAAGGATTGCTAGGCGAAGAGCTTGACTTAAGAGAATTACAGAAAAATGGAAGAATTGGAAGGATAGAGGTTAATCTTCAACCGAAAGGAAATAAATCAGTTGGAACTATAGAAATCCCTTCGAGTTTAGATCTTGTTGAGACTTGTATTATTGCATCTGCACTTGAAACAGTTGATAGAGTAGGGCCATGTGAAGCATACATAACAGTTCAGAGAGTGGAAGACACGAGAAATATAAAGAGGAAGAAAGTAGTTGAAAGAGCAAAAGAACTTGTAAAGAAAATGATCACTACAGAGATACCAGAGAGAAAAGAACTTTCAGAACTTGTTCGTGCAGAGGTAAAGACAGCAGAGATCTCTTCTTATGGACCTGAGAAGTTACCGGCTGGTCCAAACATAGAATCCGCAGACTCAATAATACTTGTTGAAGGAAGAGCTGACGTAATAAACTTATTAAAGAATGATATAAACAATGTGATTGCAATAGGTGGAGCAAATGTTCCAAAATCTATAATTGATCTATGTAAGAAGAAAGAAGTAACACTCTTTGTAGATGGAGACAGAGGTGGAGAGATAATAATGAAGGAAGTGTTAAATAGTTGTGAAGTTGATTATATAGCAAGAGCCCCCACTGGAACAGAGGTAGAAGAACTAACAAGAAAAGAAATTCTTAAGTCATTAAGATCAAGAGTTCCAGTCGAGCAGGCAGACACACTAAAAAGGAGAAAGGAAGAAAGCACCTTTGAGCAGCAGTATAGGTCAGTTATTTCAAAAGAACCACCGATTCAGCCAGCTCAACCAATGAAACAGGAGGTAATCACTCAACAGACAAAAACAGAAGAATCTTTAATTCCAGCAGGAATTCCTGAGATTATACAATCAGAACTTAATTCCCTTGAAGGTTCTTTAAAAGCTAAATTTTACGATGAACAGATGAATGTAATAGGGGAAGTTCCAGTGAGAGATGTAACAAAAGCATTGCAAGAAGCAAAAGGAGTTTCTACAGTTATATTGGATGGAATAATAACTCAAAGACTTGTTGATTTAACAGAAACTCTTAATATAAAAACAATAGCAGGAATTAAAATGGGCAACGTATTTAGAAAACCACAGAACCTTCAAATTTTCGTAAAACAACAAGTTTAATTTTCTATTTTTTAATTTCTTTTTATTTTTCTTTTTTATCTATATTTGAATCTTAATATACCTGCTATTCCCCCAAATTTTTGCAATTTTTTCCAGGGTTCTTCTCCAGATGTGAAAACAGTAATTTCCACTCCTTTTTCTTTAGCTTGGTCAAGAATTTCAGGATTATTTCTTGCATATTCGTCTAATATATACAGTTCCCCAAGTGCCCCATATTGGTTTGCCTCATCAACTTCTTCTCTTCCTTTCACTACTAGACCACTATTTCTTCCCAGTTCAGTCATTAATTTTTCAATCTTTTCAAATTCTTGTGAAATTCTATCTTCTTTCATTATTTGCTTGACAGTTCCACTTTTTATAAGTTCATAAACTCCACTTTTTTCTGCTGTGCTTGTATGTTCAATTGTAATATTCTTTAATAATTCCGGATGTTTGTTTTTTATATAATTTCTAAAAGACTCTGCAGTAAAACCTGGTCCAGCAATGAGCACACGTTTCGAGTTCTGGATAACTTTTGCAAGTTCTGCAAAATATTTGTTTATCTTTTCTTCATAAGCATCGTCTCTTTTAGAAGTTCTACTTTCAAGTTCAAAATCAAACTCAACTCCATAACTTCTTAACGTTGCTACATTAGCTATTTTGTCATCCATTACAATTATTTTTAATATCGGTCTTTTACTACTTTTTTCAGCATCTTTTATTCTATCTAGTTCATAAGTCGTCCATTTTTCTTTTTTTATTTTATATTGATATCCTATTTCGAAATCAATAGTATGGTGGCTTCCTTTTTGGACATATTCTTCTGGAGTTCCAGATAAAATAATACCCATAACTCTCAATATATTTGCATTTTTATGCAATTCTGTCCTTTCAACTTTCAATTCGATTGTAACCTCTTTTTTTTCGCCAGATTCTCCCTTTTCTCCTTCTGATCTAAATCTTCTTATAGTTTTTCCAATAACAATATCTCCAGGATTTATTATCTTCATAAGATGCCATAAATCCTCGAAATTTTCTGGTTCTATTTTCATTTCGCTGTTTCTCGTATCAAATTTAATTATTTTCATATTAATCAGTTTTATATTAACTAATCTATATATAATATTTAAATATTTAATCGATGTATTAAATTTACAGATTGCTATGTTTCTATTAATTGCAATCTATTGATATATAGTTAATAGAGTGATTATATGGATGCAAAGAAAATTGTCTTCCTATCTTTGATTATTTTGTTGGGGTTGGTGTTTCTTTCTGGATGTACATCAACTAAGAAATGTAAATTAGATTCTGATTGTGGAAGTTGGCAGATATGCAATAATTCAAAATGTATCGCTGCCGTTGGATTCTGTGATTCAAATAATGAATGCGCAGCTCATGAGCAATGCAATGCAAAAACACACACTTGTGTAGTTAGAACAGGGATGTGTAATGCAAATGCAGATTGTCCAGATTGGCAAGAATGCGACACTGCAACGCATGAATGCAAAGTTAAGTTAGGCTATTGTATCGATAGCACTTACTGTACTAAGGATTATGAGGTTTGTGATTCAACAACACATCTTTGTACCCCTAAAGAAGGAAGATGTAACAATGATTATGATTGTGCAGGATGGCAGCTTTGCAACACCACAACAAATATGTGCTATCCTAGAGCCGGATACTGCTTTACAAGGTTAGACTGCAATCTTTGGGAAGAGTGTGATGAAAGAACAAACAAATGTAAAGTTAGGGAAGGATACTGTGCAAATGATGGAAACTGTCAGAAGTGGCAAATATGCGATTTGACTACTCATAGGTGTGAAGTAGCTCCAAAGTTCTGTGATTCTGATGCCCAATGTGAGTCCTGGCAGTATTGTGTTTTATCAACGCACCAGTGCACTGCAAGAAAAGGATACTGCAGCTCAACATCAGATTGTGCTGGAGGATATTCTGGTTACGAAACATGTGACCCTGAAACACACAAATGCATAGTTACAGCGGGAAGATGCGCAAGTGATTCTGATTGTAAGAATTGGGAATATTGTGACTCTACAAGTAAGGTATGCAAAGTGAAGTCAGGATACTGCAATTCGAACAATGATTGCGAAAGGTCACAGGCATGTGACACTTCAATCCACAGATGCTATAATCTATACTGCGTCACAGATGCAGATTGCGACTCGGGTTACAAATGTTCTTTTGTAACTAGATCTTGTTACAAAGTTTGATTTTTTTCTTTTTAAATTTCTTATTTTATATTTGGGAATTTTGGGGATTTAATGCTAAATGAATCCATATATTTTCTTGTGCAAAACCTATCTGATCCATTAGTGATTTCATTTATCCTTGGGGCTTTGCCTATTTCAGAAGTTAGAGGCGCAGCAATTTACGCTTTCTCAATTAATAATCCAGCTTTTATCTTACCTGCTATAGTATCTAATATATTAGTATGTCCTTTAATTTTATTGCTTTGGGATATATTAAAGATACAAAAAATAGGTGAATTTATTCTTGGTAAGTCACTTGATAATAAATTACATAAATTTGCAAAGGCCTACGAAAATCAAGGTATGTTGGCTTTGATAATATTTATAGGTCTTCCATTCCCAGCTACAGGGGTTTATACTGGAACACTGCTGGCAGAGATTTTAGGTATTAAAAGAAGTAAGATGCTATTAGGGTCTATTATCGGTGTTTTTCTTTCTGCAGCTATAATGTATATTCTACTAAGTAATCTTTTTAGCTTATTTGTATAAATCAATAAAATGCAGAATAAATTAAAAATAATAAAATAAAAATAATATATTAAAAATAATAAAACAAAAAAGAAAAAATTTATCCGCAGCTTCCACTTACGCTGCCAGTTTCACTGCTTAATGTTGTGCTGCAGGAGTTGGGCTGGGTTTCAAAAGCAGAGCATATGGTTTGTTTGTATGCTTCTGCAGTTCTACCACCAGAATACTCAATATCGTTTATAAATAATGTCGGTGAGCCCTGTACTCCATACTTCTGGTTAATACTGTATTCCTGCTCTGCATATTTCAATGCGTTCTCATTGTAGCAGTTCTTTATAAGCTCTGTATCTATTCCCTTGCTTTTCGCTATGTTTTCCCAGCAAGTGTCTACATTCTGGTAGTTACAAGAAGTGCTGACTGTTTTTATATAGTCTCTCCAAACAGAGTAATCATATTTCTCTTTTATGCA
>JAVZCX010000031.1:0-8416 GCA_038874185.1 Candidatus Micrarchaeia archaeon | reverse complement strand
TTCTCTTCAAGAACCACTGCTGGTGCAATATAGAACAAACCTAATGAAACAATGAAATTAACTAACAATGCAGGAAGTTCATTCATATTAATTGATAATAAATAACTAAGAAGCAAGAATTCAAGCACCTTTATTCCAACAAATATTCCAAATACTGTTAAAGTGTATCTTCCAAGGTTTCTCATTGCCTCTGCAGATACTCTTGTTCTTGTCCTTGAAGCCTTAACTACAAGGGTGACTGCAACTGCTGCAAGGGAGATAAAGAGTAATGAGATGCCTGCTGAAAATATTATTGTTATAAAATCCATCATTGTCATTTCTGGAATGCTTCCTGATCTAAGGAAATACCCACCTAGAGCTGTGAATACTGGTGCTGGTGAGAATGGAGGAAGCAAAAGAACTAATGAAAGCAAAAATGGAATTGAAAAGAATAATATCATCCCTATATTCTTTGTATAGCTCTCTATTGCATTCTTAAGTGTATCTATCATATTTCCACCCTTGATTCATTCTAAGAAATAAATGTCCATCAAATCTTTTAAACATTCCTTTGTATGCCTATTTTACTTTATGCCTGACTTATACCTTTCTTGCACATCCAGGAAGATTGAATATTACAAAATATCTAGAATCAGTTTGAATCTTGCTTCCTCTTGTTGCTGCATCATCATAAGATCTGATTTCAACCTTGTAAACGCCAGGCACATAGCTAAATGGAGAGGAAGATGAAATTGTTTCATTCAGGTTAATGAATATTCCGTCTGAATTATTCCACCATCTTACATTCCTTTCGTTTATACTATATGAACCACTTGAGCCAGAGATATCTGCGATATTTAATTTTAATCTCCAACTCCTTAAAGTTGTATTGAAATAGTAAATAGATATATTCGTCTTAACCTCACTTATCAAGTAATTTAAAGGATCTTCTCTCCATATTCTCGCTGTAACATTCATCTTTGATGGAATAAATGTACTTCCTTCATTAAAGAATCCTGAAGGCGTAATGTAAACCCTTACATCAATTGGATTAATGTCTCCTATGAGAACGCTTCCAACATTAAAACTAGATATTGAAGAAGATCCGCATGTTCCAACCACTGGGATTGTAGAATTGAAGTCAAAACTTATGGTTGGCGAAACGATAGTTCCCGGCAAAGCATTTGGTGCAGTTGCTGTAACTATAAAATCAATAATTTGACCTGCATTAATTGTTGAAGGTGAGAATGAATTTACAGTGAAACCGTTTGAAATAGAAAGATTTGAGATTGTTGCATTCATGTCACCTGAATTGTTTAACTTGAATCTAAATGTTACTGTTCCTCCAGGTGTCACAGTGTAATCAGATTGAATCGGAGTAATAATAAGGTTTGGACCGTTATAAATCGCAAATGTTATTTCTTTCTTAATTGGACTGAATGTATTTGATGTATATGTTGAATCTTTCATTGGTCCATCTGTTTCCCAAGTCCTAACAAATATTGAACAGTTTTGAAGAATAGTAATAAACGATAAATTCTTACTTAAAGGTGGAATTAATGAATGAGTTATTGAACTATTAAGCTGAAATGAATTTAACACTACTCCATTATCAATTATTGAAAAATTACCATAACAAAACATGCCGTGCTTAAATGATGCGTCACCCTTAGGCTGTCCAGGATTATAATATGTACCTGTACTATTGAAAGTTGCAAATGGATTTGGTCCGGTTCCATATTGATAATATTGAGTATTATAGTAATATGATACATTATTTAAGTAATCTGTTTTATTAACAATTAAAATTGAGAAAGGTTGAATGTCATTTCCTACAGATGGTCTCGGACCACAACCAAAAGTAGGACATGGCACCATGATATTTTGTAGATTTGAATAATTTCCATTCATATACGTTGATACATCTAATGTCAAACCAGAACAAACCGCAGTTCCATTAATTAATTCAATACCTGAAGTTGATACATTCAATCCTAAATCTACAAATATGTCTGAATCTATTCGACTTTGTTGTATTCCTACAAACGTGATTGAGAAAGAAAAACTAAAAATGATTAAAAGTAATAAAAATATCTTTTTCATCAGGAATACTTAGCTCTAATAATTTTTATTTCTTTCTATAATTAAAATCTAATCGAAAGATGTCCGTTTGGAATATTGTTCTTAAATATATTATTAAAGTCTACTACGTCCCTTCCAGGTTTTGGCATTAAGCTTAAGCCGATTCCTAATTCTGATTTCTTTCCTTGTATTCTTAATTCTGCGCCAAAACCTTTAGGAGACAAGACGTCCCCATTAAAGTATTCCCAAATAGACCAAGCGTAGTTATTTGTCTTTACATTGAGATCTAAGATATTTCCTAACTCTTTATTGATGGAAGTTCTAGGTGAACCGTCTATAAAATCAATATTAAAAACAGTTCTCCAATTAAGATTTGCTGGCAACCCATCTATACCTATCCAACTAAATGGAATTGATAATGGCATTGAAAGATTGTTAGTTCTACCCTGCATAAGCCATCTATCATCATATTTTGTTAAAGTCATTTCATCTAATAGGTTTACCAATTCGATAAGCTTCCTTCCCGCTACTTTTAGTTTATTTCCTTCCCATTCGTGTATTATGTGTTCGCCAAATTTCTGTAAAATTGTCCTGTCCTCTTCGGACATGGATTTAATTGTCCAATCTTTTCCACCTCCGAAAAATTCAATTTTCAATTTCTCTTTTTCGTCCAGCTTAAGGTGGTATCCCAAACCTTTCAAAAATTCTTTTGATTTAACTGACTTATCAGTGTATTTAAAGATTGGATTGCCATTTTCATCGTAATCTTTTATAGATGCAAAAATATATTTAGTATCATATTGAATCCAACCTGTTTTTATATAAAGATCTTTTTTGATATAAATGTCAAGTGCATTAACTGATCTTGTTTGATCCATCTTTAACTGTTTTGGAACGTTTACCAATGAAAGTTCTGAACCAAATTGGCTTGAAAGAAGTTCATTTGGCATCTGAGTTTTGAATTTGCCTTCTCTAATCGAATCTTTATTGTCTTCAAGCCATTTCTTCGTTGCATCTCCGCCTACTTTTGCTGGATCTAACTTGTAAGCTTCTTTGATTGAATCGTATATCAACTTATTAACTTCCACCAAATTGATCGGATTTTGATCTGCATTCTTTTGTAAATCCCATGCCTGATTAATTAAAGATGAGATTCTTTCAGAGAACCTAGATTCAAATCCAGGTGGCACTCCACCTATACCACTTCCTGTCTTAATGTTATTTTTGATGAAAAATGGAATTGAAATGGGTAGCGATTCTGGAGCTTTGATTTTAATCTCCGCCGTTTCAAATTTAAACGGCTTTAAGAATTTAAACTCATTTCCTTTTATTTTGAATACACCTGAAAGATTCAAATCTTGTTGAGAAAGAATTTGAGGTAAATCAAATTCAAATCTATTGTTTTTATGAACATTCATTATCGAATTAAATGGTAGATTATATTTGTCTTTTTCATTATAATTCTTGCTAGATTTCCATTTGCCAGGTAAACCTGCGAACATGCCCGAACTAAACTTTATAGTTTCAGTATAAAATATTATTTGTGAATTATCTCTATTTCCAGGTTGAACATCTAACAATACATTATCTGGTGGTAAAAACTTTACAATTGCTCTAACTTGATTGCCTTTTTCAACTAATTGAACATTAAATCTAATCTGCTGAACTTGACATTCGCCAGAAATTGAATTTATAATTTTATTTGCTAAGTCTCTTATCTCATTAGATTTAGAAGGAAATACAGCTTTACCAGATAAATAATCATTCAATGGGGTTTGATCTTTTTTGAAATCTAAACGTATTGCACCTAATTGTGGAACACCTATGATTTTTTCTTTGCCATCTTTAATTATTTCAAATACCCCTTGAACCAAGTAAGACATAAATAGATAATAGTCCGTCTTATTATCTAAATATTTTTCATTATTCTTACTGTCTACCATTATTTTATTTGCTTTTTCTATAATCATTGGCACCATATAGTAGAACATTTCGGCAAGTGCTTTTGATTGATCTAGTTGACGTGACATTGTATCTTCTTTTTGAGAGGTAGAGACTGCTTTTATTAATGTATTGTATGCTTCATCCATGAATACATACATCATTGCAGGTAACTGTCTAAGTACATCTGGATATTTAGAGTATAATGGGGCATAATTTACTATTTGAGTACGAATTAAATTATGGATGTATAGTTTAATGGCCTCATACTTTATACCTACTTCTTTGTTGGCCATCGTATGATAATTAAAACCTGCATCAAAACTGCTTGAAATTCTTCCATTATTAATAATTTTTAATATTTGGTCGTATACATCCTTGCTACTTTTAACACCTGGAACAACTTTTCCACTCAAGTAACCGTCCGGATATAGTGCTGCTCTATCATTGTTTTGGAAAAGAAGAGAATCTCCATCTTTCCAAACTCCGATTATAACTCTTTTTAATCCTTGAATTTCTAATTCAGAAAGCTTACATACACCATTTTGATCAAATAATGCTTCCTCTAATTGACCTGAAAGTATTTTTTTAGGATCTAAATGAATCCACTTATCATTGATGGAAAAACCAAAATCTTTTAGATTTATTGATTCCCGTTTATCGACTAAATTTTTGAGTGTTTTAAGGTCTTCATCTCTACCCTGTGTTGCCATAATAGCTGAGATATTAGAAATAGTTAAATATTGTTGTTGTTCATGGCCGATAGGCCCATAAGCAAGATTGGAACCTAATACCATGGATAGTTTTTTCCACCTTGCATCTGATTCTTGTATATATTTATTGATATTTGTTTTTATAGAGTTTAAATAATTTTTTTGTAGCAAATCTATTTTTGCTTTTTCATCTTTAGGTAATTTTGAATAAGTGTATCCATAAAATCCTTTTTCTTTACCAAATGGAATTTCATTAATGACTTTAAATGTATTCCCCTCTTCTTTAGCTCTTAAATATTCTAAATTTTTAGAAGACGTTACTTCATTATACGATTTTGACCAAAGTAAGCTTAAATTTTTTTGTTCGCTTTCTTGCAAAAAATTTTGTTTATTCATGAATTCACCTATCCTGTCACCCATCCTCTCACATCTAATCATATTAAACGTTTGGTTTTTAAATTCTTTTGCTTCAGAAATTGAAACTTCAGTGAATAACGGTTCAACTAATAAAAAAGAAGAGATGGCTAATCTTTTAAGATTTGATCTTTTTAGATATATGTTTTGCTTTAAACACATACAAATCTAAGAATAAACTTGTTTCTAGTTAAAATACTTTTCGGTTGTTTGCTTAATTTACTTGACTATTTTTTTTCAACAATTACTTCTAATCCATTATCCTTAAGAGTAAGATGTAATCTATTTACTTTACTTAGATCATAAATGTAGTCGACATCTTTAGTTAATTTGTTTTTCAAAAAATCATAAAGTTTTTTGCTGTCTTTATTATTCAAATCTAAAGTAATAGGTTCAGAAAAGTTAGATGACCACTCTTTATTGTTAACTTGATTTATAGTGTTCATCACTTGATTACAATTATTAATCAAACTCTTAAATTTTGTATTTTCTTCATCAAGTAATATTAAATCTGTTTTTATTTTTTGTTGGTTTTTGTTTACTGTAGAACTTGGTTTTTCTTCTTTATTTTTCTCTTTTTGCTCTTTCACCACAGTAATGGAACCTTCCTCTTTTTTCTTATTTTTTGCTGATTCTTTTGATGATAAATACTTCTGAAACTCTTGCTTTATTTCTTCTAGGGATTGCTCAAGTTTTTCTATTTTCTCTTTATTTTCTCCTTTTTCTTGTTCTAATCTCTTCTTTGTCTCTTGATGGAGTTTTATAATTTTTTGCATTGCAGTAACATAACGTTCAATTTCACTTAGATTTTTTTTACTTGAAGCGTACTTTACCAGATCGGGTAAATCTTTTAACGATTTGAAATCTTCTTTAAATTTTGTCCACCAAGTCTCTTTTTTTGCTTTAGATTCTATTTTTTCTAATGTTTCTTCCATTTCAGAGATTGCATTTGATACTACTTCGGTTGATTTTTGAATATCTGCAATAGGTGCTGAAGAAATCTCAATTTCTTGGGGTTTTGTTTCTAAAGATTGTGTTGTTTGAATCATTTCTTTCTTAACTAATTGTGGCATTTCATCTAATTTTATTAGTCCTTTCTCTTTATCTATGATTGGTAAAATTAAATCCATCTCTTGTGCGTCTCTAGTTACATTTAAGCTGGCTAAATCATCTTCAAATAAATCGACTTGAGTTTTCTTGAATGCTGAAGTGAATATTAGATCTATTTTGATACGACCTTCTTCTTCATAAATTTTAATGTCTTTAAAAATCGGTTTTTCTCCTTTGTTGATACGAATTATATCTGTATTGATTCTTTTAAGAATTATATCTCCTACATCTTGTGGGATCTTATCGTTTTTTATATATGTTTCAATCGATTCTTTTTTTTCATTTAAACTAACTATCTCTTTTGGAATAAACTTTTGTCCTGCCATCTTGCCACCTTCTCCCATATTATCACGATTATATTACATGTCCTATATTTAAATATATTTGTTTGGTGCTGATGTTTCATAATAAAGTATTTAAATAGTGATGAGGAAATTAAACTATGCAAACCCAGATTAAAGACGAGTATAATACATTTAAAAAAATATATATTGAGATCAATGAAAAATTCAAAAACCAATCAAAGCTCACTTATGCTCAAAAAGAAGAATTAATAAAAGAAATTTCGGCTTTAAATTCTCAACTTAAAAAGAAATCTGATATAGGTAAGAAACTAGAAAAAGAGATGAATATAGTTCTATACGATTTGGATGGCACATATAACGGAAATAGATTTAAGATAATGGCGTACTGGATAAGAAGAGAAGAAATGAATAAGGAAATTTTAAAACTTAGAGATGATAACTTAGCTGCGATAGAATTGATTAATGAACCTAAAATGAGAAAACGACTTAAAAAAACAACTGAATCGATTGAAAATCTTAGAAAGGCGGAAATTGAAGAAAATACAAGTAATACAAAGTTAAGAAAATTTTATTTAGATATTATTGAAATATATGAAAATAGTATAGAAATAGCCAAACAAAAGAAAATAGGATACAGTGGAATGCTCCTTGGAATGGAAGATGCAGAAAAATTCAATAATTTCATGGTCGGGCAAATAGATCTTTCGTTAGCAGGCTTGATGAGTAAAGAATTTGCAAAAATTATTTATCCACATAAAAATCTATTTAGAAATAAAAAAGAATACAGTGATGATGAAATTCAATTAATTGAAAAATTAAAAATATCTATTCAAACGAAAATAAATGAACTTACAAAACGACTTGAAAGCGCTAAAGAGATAAAAGAAAAAAGTCTTGCTTTTTTCAAAAAAGTTGCAAGTGGAGATAGAAGCGTATCTTTAGAAGCAGTTCAAGAAGCAGCGGAAAAATGGAAGAAATTTATTCCCACTGCAAAGGAAATGGAAGAACAAACTAAAATAGAGATAGAAGGTCTACTTCTTGCTTATTCTGCTTTAGATAGATTACAAAAAGCAGCATGAGTTGTAAAAAAACAATTGAAAGTATCATCTAATTACTTCCTTAGCTTTCTTTATTGTACCAGATGTATAAATTGCCTTAAGGTGAATCTTTTTTCCTTCATATGAATTGAAAAGAGCTAAAGCAGTCTTTAAATCTTCTGTTCCCTTATTCAGGCATCTTATAACTGCCTTTTGATTCAAGTGGTCAAAATAAGCTAGATTAGGCATTACATCTGAATAATGGATTTTACCTATCAAACTCAATAAGTCCTTTTTAAGTATGGAGATAAGATCATCTTTAACTAAAGGAACCTCTGAAATAATCTCTATTGCAACATACCTGTAATTCTCTCTTAGCGTAGCTTTCATGAAACCACCAAATCATAAAAAATTTATAGATATCTTTTAATAAGCATGAAAGACTGCCTTACTTGATCCTTGCTCATTCCGCAAAGCCTCATTATTGATGCAGCTTCATCTATGCTTCTTACCGAGTATTTATCCTTTGCCATTGAAGCAATGATAAATTTCAATTTATAATGCCTTCCAACTCTTATGAAATTTGAAATCCTGTAAATTGCTAAATATGGTTTTTCAGTTATAATGTCTGAAAGAGAGATCAAAAATGGTTTATTTAGCGATTTTGCCTTTGCAAACATCTCTAAGGATATCTCATATTTAGGGCAGTAGAGAATCTTTCCTTTTCTCATTAACTTTGTTATTTTTTCTGGATCTCCTACTAGGAAAAGGTCCTTAATATCTGACAACCTATAGAATCTAAACTGGCTCTTTTTTTCTATACTTTCATCAATAG
>JAVZCX010000030.1:0-8639 GCA_038874185.1 Candidatus Micrarchaeia archaeon | reverse complement strand
CCGCAGACAATAGAAGCGCTTGAGATATTAAAGGAGTACAAGACTCCGTTCATAGTTGCTGCAAATAAGATAGATCTGATAACTGGTTGGAGGACCAAAGAAAAATCATGTTTTCTTGAATCACTTCCTTCTCAGAGGCAGGAGGTACAGAATGATCTAGATTCAAAGATTTATGAATTAGTGGGAGAGCTTTCAAAATTCAACATCCAATCTGATAGATTCGATCGCGTAACAGATTTTACTAAAACAGTAGCAATAGTACCAGTTAGTGCAAAAACACAGGAAGGAATTCCAGAGCTTCTTATGATGATTTCAGGGCTTGCACAGAAATTTCTTGAATCACAGCTCGAATCAAAATTAGGTCCTGGAAAGTGCAGCATAATGGAAGTAAAATTCGAGAAAGGTCTGGGAGTAACAGCAGACGTTATTCTTTATGAAGGAGTAATAAGAAAAGGAGATGAAATAATATTTGCAACCAAGAGTGGAATTAAAACAACAAAAATAAGGGGCCTTCTTAAGCCAAAGCCTTTGATGGAGATGAGAGATGTAAAAGAGGCATCAGATAGATTTACTTATGTGGATGAAGTTTATGCAGCTTCTGGAATAAAGATATTTGCACCAGATCTAGAAGATGCATTGCCAGGTTCATCTATTTATGTAGTTGGAAAAGATTCAGATTTAGAAAAAATAAAGTCTGAATTAGAAGAGGAGCTAAAAGAGATCCTTATTAAGACTGAAAACGTAGGAATGATAGTAAGAGCAGATACGCTTGGTTCTCTGGAAGCAATAATAAAACTTCTTGAATCCGATAAAACAATAGAAGCAAAGATAAGAAAAGCAGATGTCGGTCCGGTTACGAAAGCTGACATTCTTGAGGCATATTCTGTAAGGCAACAAGACAGGTATTCGGGAGTCATTCTTGCCTTTAATGTATCTGTTGATTCTGAACTTGAAACAGAGTGTCAGCAAAAAGGAATTGGAATTATAAAGTCAAACATAATATATTCTCTTCTTGATCAGCTCAAGCTTTGGAAAGAAGAAGAAAGAAAAAGAGAGCAGCAGGAGGCGGTCGCACAATACACATTTCCTGCTAAGATCAGATTTATGCAGGGTTATGCATTCAGGTCAAACAAGCCTGCAATATTTGGTGTGGAAGTTCTGATTGGAAGAATAAAGCAGGGAGATACATTGATAAAAGAGGACGGAACAGAGATAGGAACCATCAAGAGCATTCAGGTTGAAAAACAAAGCAAGACAGAGCTTAAAGAAAAGGAGCAGGCAGCAATTTCAATGGATGAGCCAACCATAGGAAGGCACATATTTGAAGGAGAAGTATATTATACAAAGGTCCCATTAAAAGATGCCCTCACGCTAAGAGATAAATACAAGTCACTCCTGACGGGTCAAGAGCTAGATCTTTTAGATTTGATAATGAGGCTTACAAGAAAGTAATTTTTTTCAATAAAATAGTCAATATATTGAAAAACACCAAATAGAGATCATTCTACAATGAATGCAACTTTACATACAACTCGATACTCTTCTATTTCTCCTTTTTTATTGCAATGAACCTTTTGGTCTACTATGTGAATTCCAGTTATATTCCTAATCGTCTTCGCAGCTCTTTTTGTCACCTGCTTCAAAGCATCATCAAATGACTTTTCAGATGTTCCGATCAATTCCACAACTTTCAATACAGTCATTCATTCACCCCACTCATACTGCAAATGCTGATTTAAACAACATTGAAATAGTATTGCTTAAACGCTCAGTTATAAAAGTTTTGCGCATAAATATAATTATGCCAAAAAAGACTAATTATTTAAACCAACTGGATTCCAAGATTCATCTTCTTTCAGAGAGAATTTCAGATCTACCTCATTCTATATTTTCTAAGTTCATAGGGCTTAAAGGAAAGAATATAATATCTTTAGGCCCTGGAGAACCAGACTTTGAAACCCCTCAACACATAAAGGAAGCAGCAAAAAAAGCATTAGACGATAACTATACACATTATGCCCCTACTGCAGGCTATCCTGATCTTTTAGAAGAGCTTGGAAAGAAAGTAAGGAAAAAGAACAACATAAAGCTAGATGATCCAACAAAACAGGTATGCGTAACTGCAGGTTCAACAGAATCTCTACTGCTTTCTATGCTATGCTCATTTGATCCTACCGAAAAAGTTTTGATACCAAATCCCGGATTTGCAACATATGGTCCTACTTTAGAAACAGTAGATGCAGTTCCAGTGCCATACTATCTTTTTGATGACGATGGGTTTGAATTGAATTTGGATGAGATCAAAAAGAAGATAACGCCAAAAACCAAAGGCATAATAATAAATTCTCCATCCAATCCAACTGGAGCAGTATTCTCAAAGTCAAAATTTGAAGAACTTGCAGATATTGCAGTTGAGCACAATCTCATGATAATAAGCGATGAGGCATACGAGGATTTGGTCTTCAATGGAAAAAAGCATTTTTCAATAGGTTCTCTTAATGGAATGGAAGAGTATGTGCTTTCAAACTTCACATTTTCAAAATCGTATGCAATGGCAGGATTTAGGATAGGTTATGTTGTAGGGCATGAAAAGTTAATATCTAAGATGTCTAAAATTCATCTTTATACTTCAGTTTCCGCATCTTCTATATCACAGCGTGCAGCACTCGCAGCTCTTAAAGGACCGCAGAGTTGCGTAAAAGAAATGACAAGAGAGTATGATAGAAGGAGAAGATTCATAACTAAAAGAATAAACGAGATAAAAGGTTTCGAGCTTAAGAAAATTCCAGAGGGCGCATTCTATATATTTCCAAAAATAAGATTTGATGAATTGGAAAAATACCCATATAAAGATGGTTCTTCAGAGAAATTCTCTCTCTGGTTACTTGACAAAGTAAAGGTGATTACAATACCAGGTATGGAATTTGGTTATAAGGGAGAGGGATTCGTGAGGATTAGTTATGCAACTAACCTCAAAATGATAGAAGAAGCAATGGATAGATTTGAGAAGTTATTGGGCTCAAAATAGATTGCAATCACATCTTCGCGTTTATGGTATTTTGATACCTCTTAATAAAATATCGTAATCTGATATCAGGGTGAAATAATGGTGAAAAATATGTTAAAAAAATTTAAATTAGGAAAAAAGAATAAAAATTCAAAGAAGAAGCACCACAAGATAAAACACATCATAAGGAAGATAAAAGCCAAGATTTCTTCAAAGATGCCAAAGATAAAACATTTAAAAGAAAAAAAGATTTTGAGTGAAATAAAACTAACCCAAAACATATCTCCAAAACAATTCGAAGTAATAACTCCAGATGGCATTGATATAAAGCTGAATTTCTACGACACTCCAAATACTGACAAAGGAATAATACTTCTTCCAGTTTTAGGAAAGACTAAAGAATCAATGGATAGCTTAGCTCAGTTTGTATGCAAATTGGGATATAAGGCAGTAGCAGTCGATTATAGAGGGCACGGCGGTAGCGCATTGAATTGGCAGTCTTTCAGATCTAAAGATTTTGCAAACATGGTTTATGACGCAAAGGCAGCAAAGGAATTTCTTGCAGTCCACAAAACAAAAGTAATAGGTATTATTGGAGCAAGCATAGGTGCAAATGTTGCATTGAATTATTTAGCAATGGATCCGCAGATAAAGACTGCAATTCTTCTTTCTCCAGGCATAGATTATAGGGGAGTTAAGATAGATTACTCCATCCCAGACATAAAAGTGCCAATTTTTATTTTTACTAGCAAAGGAGATCAATATTCTTTTGTAAGCACACAGCACATCCAGAAGCTCTGCGGATCACCAAACATATGCGTTGATTTTTTGGATGGAGAGATGCATGGTATGGAGTTGCTTTCAGATAGAAAAATAAGGAACCACATCTTAAACAAGATGGAGGCATGGATAAAGCAATATGTAAAATGATGTGATGGATTTTAATAATCAAAGAAGCGACAGTAATAAGTCATCTTATTTTATGCTTTCTTGCATACATATAAAGGAATTGTTGTGCCAGTCCCGCATTTCCATTCCATTTATGGATTGCAAATTCGCGAACATCTTTATTTCTTATTTTATCTGTTTTTCTTCCGTTTTTTTCAAGATATTTTCTTATCTCTTTGCCGTACAACTTCATCATAATCCTACCTATCCATACATCTATCGGAAATGCCTCTCCTTTCCCATAGCCAAACAACAAAATGCAGTCTGCAACCTTTTCTCCTATGCCTGGCAATCTAGTTAATTTTTCTTTTCCAGTTTTATATTCTTCCTTTTCAATTTCTTTAAACCATTTTTCAGAAGTTCTTTTTGCAATTTCATGCAGGTATTTATCTCTAAATCCGAGACCGCATTTTCTCAGCTTATGTAGATTTGAGTTTCTTATATTTTCTATAGAAGGAAATAGGTAGAGTTTTTGCTCTTTATTTATCTCAATTCCATGTATTTCCTTTATTCTTTCGATCGTTTTTTCTATTCTAGGAATGTTTGAAAAGCTGCTGCACACAAATGTAGCAGTACAATACCAAGGTTCTTGCCTGATGATTCTAAGTCCTTCAAATTCTTTTATCGCATTATTTAGTATTTTATCTTTGGAAAGTTCAACATAAATATCTTTGATTTTTTTTGAAGGGATGTCTAACGTGAAATATTTCTTTATCTGCTTTTTAATATCTCTATCTTTGCCATATAAAAGTTCGAATTCTAATCTGTTTGATTTTTGCCTTAACTTTACAAGATTGCCATAAATCTCACCAATCCACCATTCATTCATTCTTTTCCATCCAAAAACCTGTCCACTGCTCAGTGTCACATTTAAATCGAATAGTTCCACTGGAATACTTCCTTTGTTTAAAATTCGAGATTTAACAGACATGCACACACCATATTTTTAGATATATAACTTAAAAGAGAGGAACATATAAAATCATTTACATAGATATATGTGCATGCTTAGTTATATACTTTCCGCCAAAAAAGTAGAGAAGAATACATTTCATTTTGCCATAACCTCAAAAGGAAATGCAGTTATAAAAACAAACAGAGAGCTGTCTCCAGGATCCTGGTTTGATATATCGGGAGAAGTACTAAAAATAGATGAAGATACATTTGAAATTCACCCAAACAAAATTGAGATTGTTCAAAAACCAGAGAAAAATGAGATGAAATCGATTCTCAATTTCATAAAAGAAAAATCAAAGCCAAAAAATACTAAATTCTTTTTTGATAATCAAGATATGGAAATGTTGTCATCTTCTATTTACGAAGCTGCAAAATATATAAAAGAGGCTTGTGTACTTAAAAGACCGATAATCATAAGATATGACACAGATCAAGATGGCCTGACAGGGGCAGTTTCTCTTTTCTATGCATTAAAGGACCACTATAACATAAAATTCGTACCCCAGTCTTTTCCTTTTTATAACAGATTGGATTTTGAAGAAGACAAACGATATATAGAAAATTTAGAGGCAAAACATCTTCCTCCAGTATTGGTGACTGTTGATTTTGGATTCAATCCTGAAAGCGAAGAAGCTTATAGGCTTGCCAAGGACTATGGATTTTCAATTCTTGTTATAGATCATCACCCCCCACAAAAACCAGCTATAAAAGAATTATTTGAAGCGATCGTTTCCCCCTGGTTGTTTAATATAAAAAATCCGTCTTCTTATACCGCAGGATTATTGGCAACAGAAATAGCAAAGAGGATAGGAAATATTAATGAGAAAACAGCTGACAAATTAATTAGAATCTCTTTAACTGCAGATAGAAGTAAGATATATAATCCATCAAAATATGATTTGAAAGATGCAGAAGCAGTAGGATATTTCATTGGCACCTCCGCATACGAAAACAACATTGTGCAATATGCAAAGGCAATAGAAGATGAAGAAATGTTGGATTTTGCTTATGCGCAGTCTCAGGAAAAAATTCAGACCTTCCTGGAAAAAGCAAAGAATACCACTAAGTCAAAGACAATAAATGGAATAACCTTTTTCTTTGTTGATGTTACGAAATATATAAAGAAAGGTTCGTATCCAAATAAAGGTTTAGCAGCAAACATAATGGCAGATTTATTAGGGAATAGAAAAACCCCAACAGTTACAATAGTTTATACTGGAAGGAACATTAGTTTCAGATTGAATCAGGCAGCGCTTGAATTTGGATTAGATCTTTCAAAAGCAATTTCAAAATTGAAAAGTGAAATGCTTAATGGTATAGAATCTGGTGGTGGCCATAAGGCAGCAGCCGCACTTAGATTAAAACAAGGGTATCTTAAAGAGGCGCTTGATAAAATCGTACACTACATAGCAGAACAAAATCCAAAATAAATGTCTAAAAAGATAAATTAAAAACTTTATTTAGCTTATATTTATTGAAGGGGATATTGCGTAACCAGGCAGCGCGGCAGGCTCCAGTTTTTGGGAATGCCTCTTGCCTGTACTGCTTTCTAGGAGAAACTTCCTGGGCAGTCAGCAGGTATTCTGACTCGGGTCAAACCGGGGATGATCTGTAACGGGAGCTATGATTTGATGATTGCTCCAAAAGAAGATACCTGCAAGTCGGGGTTCAAATCCCCGTGTCCCCATTTTTTTCTAATTCATCTAATAAATTTTTAATCTTCTCAATAGATTTTGCTTTCATAATTTTTTCTCTTAATTTACTTGCATTCTTCATTCCTTTAAAAATTTGAGAGTAGACTAATTTTATATTATTTAGATCAATTAAACCTAAAATTTCACATTTTTCATAGTATTCTACAGCTATTCCAATTCTCTCTCTATTTGTAAGTTCATTCTTACCTTCAAATACTCTTGGGTTTTGAAGCGCAGCCCTTCCGATCATTACTCCACTACAGAATCCGTTTTTTATTTTTTCTTTTCCTTCTTCAATATTTCTCACATTGCCATTTCCAACTACAGGTATGTCTATCTCCTCATGTGCTGTTTTTATGATATCCCAATCGACATTTCCTGAATACCCTTGCTTTACAGTTCTTCCATGAACAATAAGAAAATCAGCACCTGAATCCTCTATCCCTTTATAGAATTCAATCGTTTTTTCCTTTTCACTAAAAATTCTTGTCTTAACTGAAACAGGAAGAGTTGTTTCTTTTTTGCACTCCTTAATTATTTGAAAGAGAATCCGATAATTTTTCATAAGAGCGCTTCCAGCACCTATTTTCATTGTAGTGTATGAAGGACAGCCGGCATTTATGTTGAATCCTTTTATAAATTGATACTTCTTTTCTATTACTTTGATAGCTTCTTTGAATTCATCTGGTTTTGATCCCGAAAGCTGAACTGTTACGTTTTTTTCTTCTTCACTTATGAATGGAATAAATTTTCCTTTTGAGACAGCAGTAACGTTGACTAGCGGAACAAATGTCATTTTACATTTGTGTCTCTCGCTAATAAGTCTAAATGCAGCATTTGTGTATTCATGTATTGGCGCAAGAGAGAATCTAGCAATCTTCATTTGCTCACTGTTTATATCTGATAGTAATCACAATTGTTTTAAATATATTTCTCAAATTATATCTGTGATTCTTATGGCAAAGAATGAAGAATTTGACTGGGAGAAATGGGGTAAGGCATGGGACAAGAGCTGGAGGAGAAGGAAGAATGAGAGTCTTGTCTGGACAGGACTTATTGTTCTTTTAATAGGAGTTCTTTGGTATGCAGTCACAGTCGGACTTATTGATCTCGGCCTCGTATGCCCTGGATTTTTGATAATAATCGGAGCAATGTTCATATTGAAAGGCTTACTTGATCAGATATTTCATTTCTAACCTTTTCTTTTTAATTTCGGTGTATGCATGAAATTCAAAGTAAAGGTCATTCCTAATTCTAAGAGAGAAGAAATAATAGAGGATAGGGAAAACGGAATAATAACTGTAAGAGTAAAAGAGAAGCCAGAGAAGGGAAAAGCAACACTTAAAGTAATCAAAATGTTAGAAGAATACTTCCATAAACCTGTAAATCTCTTGAAAGGAGCATTCTCAAGAGAGAAGATTATAGAAGTTGAATAATAATATAAACTCTAAAGTTTCTATGCAGATAGCATCAAGCTGAATATGATATATGTAACAACTATAGATAAAACAGAACCGGCTACCAACTGCCATATAGTATGAGCTTTTACTTTGTATCTGAGTGCAAAGATAGGTATAAGCAAAAGATATAGAGGAAGTGCTTTTTCTCCATAAACAACATAAAGTGCAGTTACAGGGCCAGCAATACCGCTTGCATGCGCGCTTATCTTCCATTTTAGATTTATCAACATCATAAGTATTGTTGCAACTGCATATGCAATTGAAGTTATGAACATTAGCCTATGTTCGAATGTATAAAATATAATCGCCGCAATCAACTGGAGTATCGCAGCCATCAAATAAAAACGAGTCCTAGATTCTCTTTCAGACAATTCAACATCAACCTTTCCTTTCCTGCTGTAGTAGAGTATTGCCATTCCTGGAAGCAAAGAGAAGAAAACACCTGTAAGTAAGAAAGAGCTTAAAGGACTTATCATGCCTGTCCCATAAGGAGAATGGAATGAAAAGAAATATGCTAGAAAGACTGAAGTTATTGGGGCGGATGTAAGAATAGAAAGTAGTATGAATCGATTG
>JAVZCX010000029.1:0-9113 GCA_038874185.1 Candidatus Micrarchaeia archaeon | reverse complement strand
CCCATTGCGCCTCTGTGCATGTTCTCTTTCCTATCGCGTTCAATGCATTCCATCCGTTTATATGAATTAAATCATAAATTATTAATGCATGAGGAATAACTCCTATCGCATCATTCTTTCCAATTCCATGTCTTACTATATCTTTGTAAAGTGCAAACATCTGCATAGTTGCCATCTTGTATTTTTCTTTCCATTTTGAATCTTCTATAGTTTTAGGAATAACTATTTTTTCTCTTTCTACTGCATCATATATTGATTCAACACTGTGATCCCATGTTCTTTGTCTTATGGCTTGATGGAGCGTTACAAGAGACATAGGAGCAAGGAATCCAGTTATATCTGATCCATTATGGCTGTGCTTTAGGTTTGCAAGTTCCCCTTCATCTCTATCTATTATCGCTTTCATAATCTGTTCTATCTGTAATTCTGAGTTTACGAATATGACCTTTTCAGGTTTTTTGTTTTCCTCTATTATTCTTTGAATGGTTTTATTCTCTCCATAAATCTGCGGTGCAGGATACCATCCTAGCTTTTCATAATTCATCTTTCGTTCTTCAAACAATTTAGGAGCAACTTTCCTTGCCTCATTTATCATGCCTTTTACGGTTTCTTTTACAACAGATGGGATGCATTCTTCATTTGACATTGCATGTAAGTGAGTTAGTTCTCTTGCATCACCTAAGGTTTGTATGTTTGTTCTCGTATAAAGCGGAAGTATGTATCTTGCATCTTCCATAGGTATTCCATCTTTTATCATTTCTTCATAAAGCTTGAATGCTGAATCAAGAACTTGGATAGAAATTTCTAGCATTTTACTATTCAGTATACTTTCTGGTAGTTCATATCCTCTGTCAGCATTTGCCCTTCTTAATGATTGCTGAAGATGAGAGAGGTAGCTTGGAGAACATAAGAAAAGAGTAGTAGCCCTGCCCACATCTGATATTTCAAATATGAATGCATTTTGATCAGCAACTGATCCATGTCCTCTTCCAACACTTGCATTAAGCACTTTTTCTACTTTGCTATCAATTTCCTCTTTTGATTTTGTCAGCCACATATCGTCATAAAGTTGTGTTGGCGTCTTTTCTTCAAAACATCCAAGTGCCCCAAATGCAGATAATTCATCCGGGCCAAACCTGCTAAAATCATTTCTAGATGTATAAGAAATAAGCTTGATTGTAGGTTTTTTTTCGAATTTTTTATAATTCGCATCCGTCATGATATAATGAAACATATATGATATATATTCTTTTCCATTCTATTCTTCTACTATATTCTGATACATTGATCAGTTTAAAAAGATTTAAAACAATATATTGAGTAAATTCATTTACAGTTTAAGGTGATGTGATGGTTGGAAAAAATAAAAAATCGAAAGTAATAAAGAGGAATTCTAAAAAAATGCAGAAAAGAAAAAGAAAAACGAAGTATATTACGCAGCTATTTAAGCAAAAAAACCCATCTGAAAACGAACAAATCAAGCAAATAAAAAGCAGTTCGATGTATAATGAGATAATGAATACAAAGCGTATCCCAGAGCATGTTGCTATTGGTTTGGTTGGATTATATAATAACGGCCATATATTCAATTATAAGATTGAAGAAGGAAAAATAAAATTAGACGCGAGTCCACTAAAAGATATCTCTAAAAGAATTATAAACGACTATTTAAAATTGAATAGTGTAGACTATACAAAAAATGAGATAGAAACGGAGTTCATCATAAATGGAATGAAGATAGGAACACCAAAAACAGAGGATCTTTTGAAATCTGAAAAAACAGCCAGTGCAGAAGAAACTCATAAAACATCCATAATTGGTGCAGCGGCAAAAGCTCTTGGACGCAGCCCAGATATAATCCATGAAGCGGAGGAAAAAAGTAACAAAAAGTAATTCACTCGGTTTTATCCTTTTTTTCTTTGTATCTATGATATAATACAGATGTTAGACCAAATGTAACACCGCTTCCAAATACAATAAAAGGCATGCTAAATACTGAAGCAGTTAAGATCCCTGCAGTTATTCCCCACTTCAAGAAATTATGTTCGTCTTTTTTATTTTGTTCTTCGTTTCCAAATCTAACTCTTGAAGCGTTTATGGTTCCAAATGTAAATGCGGCAGACAATTGAATAAGTTCAAATCCTTCTGCGTTAGAATTGCACAAAAAATAAGGAACTACAAACCCGACAGCAAATCCTTTTCCAAATGCGAGAGTAGTGTTTACTGTTTTTGAGGTCATAATTTTTTCTAGTTGCGGTGATTTGCTTATCGTTTTCCAAGCTGTCTTCTGATCAACGTTTTTGTTCGTTTCCTTATCTTTATATACCTCTATTTCATTTCCCATACTATAACTACAAATAAGATATATATAAATGTTTGCTTTTTTAGAATAAGCCGATTATTTTTGAATTTTAATTCCCTGTCCCTTTTCATATATTATATATGTTCCTTTCTCAAATTTTTGATTTGCTAATTCTATATCTTCTTTCACATATATGATTATCGCTTCTTCGTCTTCTGGATAAGGATAATGAGTTATGCTAAATGGAAGATCAAGTGGTTCTATGGAGATGTTTCCTTCTTCATCTATTGTTTCTTTGAAAGTTTTAATTTCTTCGTTCTGGATTTTTTTGTCAAGTTCATTGAGAATGCTAAGTATTTTTTCTTTATCTGGTGACTCTATCTTCTTTGCAATTTTGATTGCATTTTCCAGATTGATGTATTTTGCATTCATTATTGCCTTTGTCATTTTCTCTATTCTTTTATCTTTCTCTAATTTTTCTTTCAAGTCGTCATAAAAATTTTTTGGCTTTATGATTTCATTTGAAAACTTCATACCTGCAGGTATCGATTTTAACGTTTCAGTACTTTTTGCTGTTTTTGTTTCTTTAGCCATTTCACTTTTTTGCATCCCGGGTTCTCCACTAATTAACGGAGTGGAAAGAAATAGTGATAAACTAACGATTTTTGCATATTTCTTTGCTGCTTTTAGGAATCTTAGTTTGTTTTTATCTGTCTTCATATCTTTAGTCATATTTACAATAAACAATCAATATATAAAAATATATCTTTTAGATTCGTTTTCTGTTTCTGTTAAAGAGTATTTTTATGTTCATCCTTTGATTTCTGCTTTTGTTTTTCCAAATGTAGCGCCCATTTTTGTTAGTTGTTCTATTTCTAAATCATATACGGCAGTTCCCTTTTCTATATTGCGTCTTATTTCCTTTTCCATCTCTTCAGATACGCCTATTTGTCTGAACATATCCGAGGTAACTCCGGCTATAGTGGATTTATCTAGACGGCCAGGTATCTCACCATACACTTCCATATTAGTTAATCTTTGATATTCCGAATATCTCGCTCTTATTGTAAGTTTTAATGTTTTAACTGGTTGTTCTTTGGGCTTTTCTTCTGTTTGTTGGACAGGTTCTTCAACGTGTTTTGTTGAGGTATAAGGTCTTTCTGTAATGAGTTTAGGTTCCTCATATTTCATTGTAAGATCAGCCTGCCCACCGCCACTCATTTTGCCAGTTATTTTAAACCCTGAGGATTCCAATTTTTCAATTAAGTTATTCAGTTGTGTTTCTGTCTTATATCTTATTATTATTCTATTCCAATCTGACACCTCTAATTCAACTTTATTAGAATTACAAATATCGTATAGTGTTTTTGCAGCAGAAGTAGTAATTCCTTTGATGTCAGATTGCATAAGTTTTTCTATCATTTCTTTTTCTTTCATTGCAGATGGTTTTTCTTTTAATTTAAATCCAGGTCCCTGTTGCATCATATACTTCGGTCTTTTTTTGCTAACCGAATTCTTTTTCACACCCCTTCTCTTCTTACCTAATTTTCTTTTCCCAGTTTTCTGAATCCTCTTGTCCATTACATCACCTATCATAACCACATATATTATTTTATATTAAATATTATATTTATTCTTTTATAGCTTTCCTTTTCTATATTTCGTTCTGTACTTATATGTTTATAAATTTTGATTCAAATTAATACTTATGGCAAAAGAATCATTTCCTTTGAGTTGGGCAATCGTAATTGGAGCACTTTTAGTAGTGCTAGGTTTTTTCATTATAGCAAGTAATTTCTTTTCAAGTTCATCTTCATATAAAACAGTTTCAGTCACAGGTAATGCACAAATGAAGGTATTGCCAGACAGAGTTGTAGTTTATGCTCAAATATTGACAAGATCAAAAGATTCTGCAGAAGAAGCCAAGAATCTTAATGCACAAATTTCTGATGCAGTTCTTACCTCTCTAATTAAGGCAGGAGTAAACAGAAGTGATATTGAAACAAGCGGCTTCAGTGTATATCCTGAATATGACTGGATACAGGATCAAGGCCAGGTGCTCAAAGGATATGCGGCAAGCAATTCTATGAAAATTACAATTGCTGATTTTGAAAACGCAGGAAAGATAGTAGATGCAGTTGTTAATAACGGTGGATTAATTAGTTACATAAACTATGAATTATCAGCAGAAAAAATGAATGAATACAAGGCACAAGCGCTCTCTGAGGCTTCAAAAGATGCAAAGACAAAAGCAGAATCGATCGCCTCTGGCCTTGGAAAAACACTGGGAGATGTTGTTTCAGTAAGCGCATCTGATTACAATTATTATCCATATCCAATATATAGAGCAGAGGCTGGAGCAGATCTTAAGGAGATTTCAACAAACTTGCCTTCTGCAAAATTAGATGTGACTGCAACAGTATCTGTTACATACAAGATTAATTAACTTTTTTATTTCAAATCATTATCAGAATATTTTAAGTTAGAATAAGCGCTGGGGGCGAGATTCGAACTCGCGCAGGCCTTTTGGGCCTAACAGCTTTCTGCGTTTCTGATGAAACTCTTTCCTAAATAGTTTCTTAGCAGGCTGCCGCCATAGCCACTAGGCGACCCCAGCATTAAATATAATATGTCAAGTAATGTTTTTAATCCATACCTATAATCTATATTATGGCAAAGCAAGATGATAAGAAACTAATTGAGGATCTAAAAGAATGTTATGTTTACGAAAAAAGGCCAAATAATACTGTAAGATGCCATACCTGCTCAAGAAGATGTCTTATAGGAGAAGGGCATACTGGTTTTTGTCTTGTAAGGAAAAACATAAAGGGAAAACTTTACGCGCTTAATTATTCCAAAATAGCAACAATGAATATAGATCCGATAGGAAAGAAACCCTTAGCTCACTTCCATCCAAATTCAAATGTCTTATCAATTGCAACCATGGGATGCAATTTTAGATGTCAATACTGTTGCAATTGGATGATTAGTCAACCAGAAAGAATGGAGGGAGAAGATATACGACCTGAAAAAATAGTCCAAATTGCAAAAGATTCAATGGCTGATGGAATATCATATACTTATACAGAGCCAACTATCTTTTTTGAGATCTGTTATGATACTGGAAAACTAGCAAAGAAAGAAGGATTGTTTAATACATGGGTTACTAATGGATATTTTACAAAAGAAACAATAGACAAGGGAGAGAAATATATAGACGCAATGACAGTAGATTTTAAAGCTTCTGGCGATCTTGAATTTTACAAGAAATTTGTATCTATTAACAACGTTGAGCCGATCTACGAGAATTTGAAATTTATAAAGAAAAAAGGCATCTATTTTGAAATAACAGATCTAATTGTACCACGAGTTGGAGATGATATGGAAGATGTAAAGGCGCTTGCACAATGGATAAGGGAAAACTTAGGCAAGGAAACAGTTCTTCATCTTCTTAGATTCTATCCATCCTATAAGATGATGGATTATCCAGATACACCTGTGGAAACCTTAGAAAAGGCACAAAAGATTGCTAGAGACTATCTTGACTACGTCCTAATCGGCAATGTCCCAGGTCATCCCGGTGAAAATACTTATTGTCCGAACTGTCATTCTCTCGTAATAGGACGCTATGGGTTCCTAGTCATGAAGTGGATGCTTGACAAAGATAATAAGTGTCTTAATTGCGGATATAAGATTCCGATAATAGGAAAATTAAAATATCCATTGCCATCATTTGGTTAATGTGATTAATATGGACAAGAATCAATATTCAATTAAAGATGGAGAATTGCTCATAAGAATAGCACGCAAGGCAATTAAAGAGTACATTATCAATGGAGAAATAATAGATGTTAAAAAAGAATTCAATCCACCTGCGCATCTTTTAGAAAAAAGAGGAGTGTTTGTTACATTGACTATTGATGAAGAGCTCAGGGGATGCATAGGTCTCCCCCTTCCAATACAACCACTCGCTGAAGCAGTGAGGGATATGGCTATAAGCGCTGCAACAGAAGACTATAGATTCATTCCTGTAAGCGAAAGCGAAGTTGACCAGATAAATATTGAAGTAAGTATTCTTACAGTTCCAGAAGAATTGAAACTTGAAAGAAAAGAAGATGCGCCTAAGAAAATAAAAGTAGGAAGAGACGGCTTGATCATAGAGTCAGATTGGCAAAGGGGACTTCTGCTTCCGCAGGTTGCGGTTGAAGAAAAATGGAATTCAGAAGAATTCCTTGATCATACATGTATAAAAGCAGGTTTGCATGAAGGGTGCTGGAAGGAAAATGATACAAAGATTCTCACATTTCAGGCAATAATATTTAAAGAAGAGAAAAACGGAGAAATCAAGATGATTCTACCTAAATATTGAAAGTGATTATATGAATTTAAGAAAAGCAGCTGTCGCAGGTTCATTCTATCCTTCTTCTAAGAAAGAAGTAGAAAATATTTTGGAAGGATTCTTTTCTTCTCCAGAGATTTCAAACTTAGAATCTGTAGAAGACATGGTTGGCATTGTATCTCCACACGCAGGATACATCTATTCTGGAAAGACAGCAGCTTATGGTTATTCAAGATTAAGAGAGATAGGGCGGGATGCAACATTTGTGATATTTGGCCCAAATCACTATGGAATCGGCGCAGAGGTTTCAATATATCCAAAGGGCGAATGGGAAACTCCGCTCGGCAAAGCAATTATCAATGAAGAGTTTATAGATGAAATTTGCAAGGTGTGCAATGGAGACATTTTGATGGATGCAAGTGCCCATCTATATGAGCATTCTATAGAAGTTCAGCTTCCATTCCTTCAATACATCTTCAAAAATAAATTAAAAATTGTTCCAATATGCATGCTAAATCAAAGCATAAGTGTTGCAAGAGAGATGTCTGAAATTCTTTACAATGCTTATTCAAAAATGGCTAAGAAAGGTGAAAAGATATTTTTCATAGCATCCAGCGACTTCAGCCATTATGTGCCTAAGAAAAAGGCAGAAGCAGATGATTCTCTTGCAATTGAAAAGATAAGATCATTAGATGTTAAATCTTTTTATGAAACAATCGGAAAGAAGCAGATTTCTATATGTGGTTACGGGCCTATAGCTACTTTGATGTTTCTTTCAAAGAAGATAGGTGCGAGAGAAATCAATCTTTTAAAATACTCTACAAGCGCAGATACTACCAGAGATGATGATCAAGTAGTAGGTTATGCATCAATCGAATTTTTAAAATAAGCAATTAATTCATTTGTTAATTTAAAGCGTGGCTGGGCTGATTTAGGTTGGTTTCCAAACCAGCAAGTTTATCTACTCCTAGCCTCCACTCCGCTACCCTACAGACAAGGCGTCTTGCACTTAAGGTTGCTCCTTCCGGCCTGGCCTGGTTCATGCAAGTAACCTTCCCATAGGACAGAGCTTCGACGGCTTCAGAATAGGACTTACTGACATGGTGTCCGTCCTAAATCTTGAGACCCTACTATAGAGGATTTGTAGTGCAGAGGACCCCTAGCCCCCCAGTCCGCCAGCCACATAAATATTTAATACTTAGAGTTTATAATTATTTACTCTCTTTATTTTAGAATTCATTAGATTTTAATGTGGTTAATGTGAGAGCATGGAATTGAAAGTCATACTTGTGGAACCAGAATATGAACAAAACTTAGGTTATTGCGCTAGAATAATGAAGAATTTCGATTTTCATGAACTTATACTCGTAAATCCTAAGATTCAAATTGGCGAAGAGGCAAAGATGTATTCAAAACATGCTTTGGACGTTCTTTCTTCAGCTAAAATAGTTTCAAGCTTAGAAGAAGCAATCAAAGACTGTCAGATTGTAATAGGAACAACTGCAATAAAAAGTGGAGGCAAGGAAGTGCTAAGAGTACCAATTTCTCCAAGAGATGCAGCTAAAAGATTTTCGAAGAAAAATGCAAAGGTTGCATTACTTATTGGCAGGGAAGGGACGGGTCTTTCAAAAGATGAGCTTGAGATGTCCGATATAGTTGTAAGGATTCCTTCTTCTGACAGATACGGAACGCTTAATATCTCGCATGCATTGGGCATTCTTCTTTATGAATTCAGAATCGAAATGACAGATGAGAAAAAAGAAGAATTCATATCAAAAAATGAAATTAAGGTGATTGAAGATTCATCAAAAAGAATCGTTAAAAGTCTTAAAGGCATACGTGGAGAACGAACCACTATTTTATCCTTGAAAAGAATTTTCGCAAGAGGGATCGGTTCAGCCACAGAAGGAAGAGCATTAATAAATTTTCTTAAGAAAATAGAAGCTGCAGTAAAATCCAAAGGTAAGAAGAAATAAATAGATAAAAAAAGAGTAAAGAATTAATAACAAATAAACAATTAAATCAAATAATTTTAAAGGAAAAAAGCAAGATTATCTCTTTCTCTTAACGATCTTTATTCCTTCTGGTGTGAGAATCAAAGTGTCGTCTCTTATTCTTGCTACGTCTCCGTTGATCTTTGTGACGTATCCTTTAAGCTCGCCGATCACGTTTCTCAATCTTGTCTGTTGCTTTGAAAGCGGTCCGAAGTTGAGAAGGATTATATTTCCTCTTGATAATTCGTGCTCTACGACGCTTACGTCTGCCTCGCTCTCGAGTGCAATTGGCTTGACGAACCTGTCTGCTCCCTCGTGAAGAACATCAACGTTCTCAAGCTCTGCAGTATCTAGATATTCCTCTAGGTCCATTTCCTTGCTCAGACCCAATAAGCCTGAAAGTCTTTGGAGTATTCCCATTAATGTCACCTCTATTTGTTATTTATATAGTGTAATATTAAAAAAGGTTATCTTTTTT
>JAVZCX010000028.1:0-9161 GCA_038874185.1 Candidatus Micrarchaeia archaeon | reverse complement strand
CTTATGTTTTCAAACATAGTTGAGATCATAGGATTTGCAACAGCAACACTTTTAGGTTCACTGCTTGGTCTTGCAATAACTACTTTAGTATATAATGCAGTTATTGAAAAAACATACGAAGAATAAAATAATTTTTTAAGATGATAAATTTAATAATATTGCAACATATTAATTAAGCATAAATTAAATCTGTAAAATTCGTAATATAATTAAACATTTTCAATCAGGTGATATCATGATAGAAGAAGGCATGGTTTGTATTAAGAAAACAGGAAGAGATGCTGGAGAAAAATGTGTTGTAATCAATGTATTGGATAATCAGTTTGTTGAGATAGTTTCAAAGGAAAGGAAACAGGCAAGAAAGGCAAACATACTACATCTCTCTCCTTTGGGTAAAAAAGTAAATCCAAAGTCAGAAGAAGAGATAAAGGCAGCTCTTAATGAATAAGACTCAATTAGTTTATCTTTTAGTTTGCACTAATTTTTATTTCTTTTCATTCTTATTTTATTTTAATACAATCTTTTGGTTTTTCTATTTGGTGCCAGTATGGATGAATTAGTTTATATAAAAAGGGATTTTAAATCAAATCCAGCCTACGGTGTTCCACCTAGAAAGAGAACAATCGAACAGCTTTTGAACACTGGTTTTATAAATTTAGACAAGCCTAAAGGTCCGACCAGCCATCAAGCAGTTGCGCAGATACGAAAGATACTCGGTGTGAAAAAAGCAGGCCACACTGGAACACTTGATCCCGAGGTATCTGGAGTTCTTCCAATTCTGCTTGGTTCATCTGTTTATGCTGCATCGTATCTAAATAAGGATAAGGAGTATGTTGGTGTGATGCATTTGCATAAAAATGTAGAAGAACGAAAAATAAAGGATTCGTTTGAAAAGTTTAAAGGAGAGATAACACAGATTCCACCAGTAAAATCTGCGGTTGCAAGGAAACCAAGAAAGAGAAAAATCTATGAATTAGAAATAATTGAAATAGATGGAAGAGATGTTCTATTTCGTGCAAAAGTCGAGGCAGGTACATATATAAGAAAGTTAGTCCATGATATAGGCCAACATTTAGAAGTAGGAGCAAACATGACCGATTTAAGAAGGATTTCTGTAATGAATTTAACTGAGAATGACTCAATCACTCTTCATGAGATTGCAGAGGCTTCCTGGCTATTTAAAAATGAGAATGACGATAGACTTTTAAGAAAGTATGTACTCCCAATAGAAGATGTATTAGATAGATTTGGAATTAAATTTATATGGGTTTCAGATTATGCAGTTGATCCATTATGTTCTGGTGCTCAACTTATGGAACCGGGAGTAGTTGCATTTAATCAAGGAATAAAAGAGGGAGAAACAGTAGCAATTATGACGCTTAAGGATGAACTTATAGGTTTTGCATCTTCTTTATATTCTTCAGAAGATCTGATAGAGATAGAAAATAAACAAGTTACAAAAACGCTTAGAATAATAATGCCTAGAGGGATCTATCCTAAGTGGCAGAAAAAGTAAGATCTTTATAATTATAAGAGAATATAAAGAAAAAAACTCAAGTATACTATCAAAGTATAAAAATTTTATCTTGTAATTATATATTAAAATTTTAATGCGGAGATCGCATAACCTGGTAGTGCGCAAGCCTGGAAACGTAATCAGGCAATAATTGTATTTGCCAGGAAGCTTGTGGTCCGAAAGGGCCTTGTGGGTTCAAATCCCACTCTCCGCGCTTAAATATGAAATAAAATGTATGAAGTATCTATAGGAATAGGCCTATAGTAATATTTAAAAAGTTGTTTATGATAATATATTATACTTCTACATTTAACTTAAATGTAAGTACAGAAGATGCATAAGTATAGTCTTAGGCATCTCGTTCTTCTTACAGAATTAAATTTCAATGTTCGCTTATACTTAATAAGCGTTAAACGGTATTATATTCAATCCGTATAAAGAGTGAATAGAATGGCGAAAGATAATGTTCAAAATCCAAAATCAACTCCGAAGGAATCGGAGGATTTTAGGGGAATAGTGCACATCCTTGGAAAGGATGTAAAAGGACAAATAATGCTTAGAGATGCACTTAGACAGGTAAAAGGAGTAGGACAAAATCTGTCTAATGTTTTTGCAAATATAATAGCAAAAGAAATGAACATTCCAAAGAATATTCAGATAGGAAAACTCAGTGAGGAACAGGTTGAAAAAATAGAAGAGATGGTAAAAAATCCAGCAAAGTATAACGTACCACCATACCTTTATAACAGAAGAAAAGATCTAGAGTCAGGTAAAGATATTCATGTAGCTGGTCCAGATGTAACATTTACAACAAGAAATGACATCGAAAGACACAAAACATTATACACTTGGAGAGGATACAGACATGCGTACGGACAAAAGGTAAGAGGTCAGGGAACAAGAACATCTGGAAGAAAAGGACTTACTATGGGAGTTATAAGATCAAAAGCACTTCCAGGTGGGGCAGCAAAGCCTGCTGAGTCCAAGTCTTCTCAAGCAAAGAAGTAATTATATTTAATTTAGTTTGTTTATAGAAGTGATATTTATGGGAGATCCAAGAAAATTGAGAAAGAAATACGAAGTACCGCAGCAGTTGTGGGATTCTGCAAGAATTGAAGAAGAAGGATCCATGGTTGAGGAATATGGATTGAAGAATATAAGAGAGATATGGATTGCAAAATCATTGCTTAGAAAGATAAGAAACGAATACAAATCTTTACTTGCTCTTGGTGAGGCAGGAAACAAGGCAAAGCAGGAACTTCTTCAAAGAGTTATAAAGGCAGGCTACTGCAAGCCAACTGCAGTTCCAGACGATATTCTTTCACTTACAACAAAAGATATACTTGAGAGAAGACTACAAACTATAGTTGTAAGAAACGGTCTTGCAAAGTCAATGAGACAGGCAAGACAGTTGATAACTCATGGATATATTTCAGTCAATGGAAGGAAAGTAAGATCTCCCAGCTATCAAGTATCTGTTGATATGCAGTCTAAAGTTGGATACTACAAACCAATCAAATTGGATCTTACTGAAAAGGCTGAATTGAAATCTCAAAAGCCAGAGGCTGAGGCTGAATAATAATTATGTTTTTATATAGGGTTGATGTTTATGGCAGAAGAATCAAAAGAAAAATTAGTTCTGAAGGAAAAAGAACAGGTTAAACCAATTGAAGAAGAGAAGAAAACAGAGAAAAGCGAAGAAAAAGAAGAGAAAAAAGAAGGATTTAGATTCAGAAAGCAGAGGGGAGGAGGAAGATTCAAGTCAAGATCTGTCCTGCCATCCGGTCAAGGAAAGGTTGGAATCGCACATGTTTATTCGTCAAGAAACAATACAATTATTACAATAACTGATCTCAGCGGTGCAGAGATAATTGCAAGAGGAAGTGGTGGAATGGTTGTAGACGCAGATAGAGAAGAAGGCTCACCATTTGCTGCAATGAGAGCAACTGCAAAGGCTGCAGAAATCGCATTGAGAAAAGGAATAACAAGAATTCGAGTCAAGATCAGGGCTCCGGGAGGACACAATGAAAAGACACCGGGCCCGGGAGCGCAGGCAGTGGTAAGAGCACTTGCACGTTCAGGTTTAAGAATAGAAAGAATCGAGGACGTCACACCTGTTCCAACTGATACAACAAAGAGACCAGGTGGAAGAAGAGGAAGAAGAGTATAAGCGATATGCATGCACATCTCATTTGCTTGTTTCGAGCCTATCGAGAGGGAATTGAATGAAAATCAATATTGAATTAAACAATCCGGATGAAATGACATTTACACTGAGCGATGCATCCGTTTCTTTTGCAAACTTGATAAGAAGATATGCTATCAACTCAGTGCCGGTCTTTGCAATTTCAGAGGTTTCGATATATGAGAATAATTCATCTTTCTTTGATGAGTATATAACACATAGGCTTGGTTTGATTCCTCTTTCAGTTCCTCAAAAAGCAAAAGAAGGAGAAGAGGTAACTTTAATGTTGGATGTGACAGGCCCTGGAATAATATATGCAGAGAGCTTGAAATCAACAGACAAAAACGTAGTTCCAGTTTATCCAAAAATGCCGATAATAAAGTTATTGGATGATCAAAATATAAGAATGGAGTGCAAGGCTGTTCTTGCACCGGGCCGAGTGCACGCAAGGCACCAGCCAGGAATGGTTGCATATGAAAAAAACGGCAATAATTTCAAGTTCAAGATAGAAACATATGGTCAGATGACAGCTGACATGATTCTCAAGAAGGCGCTTGCCAAGATAAAGGAGTCCGCAGAAAATGTGGAATCCTCTTTGGAGGAATGAGAAGGCTTATGCCTCTGAGTTTATGTTAATCTGCAGGGGTGGCAGAGCCAGGTCAAATGCGCCAGCTTGAGGGGTTGGTGCCGTAGTGGCTGCGTGGGTTCAAATGAAACTTATTTAAGAAAGAAGTTTCATCAAGAAGAGATTCTTTGATGAGGCTTTCTCAACAAGGAAGTTTCTGGAAATCCCACCCCCTGCATGATGACTTGGATTCATTCGAAAAAATGTTAGGAAATAAATGTTCCATATGGATTTCATGATGTTTATTAGGTGTTGATTATGATGAAAGGACCAGAGAAAATAGAAACAATTAAGGCTTTAAAATCTCTTTCCAAAGGAAAGGGAGCATTGTTCAAAGTTCTTTCAAAGTCTTTGAAAATGCCAAGAAGAAAGCAAGTATGCGTTAATCTAAGCAAGATCTCGCAGTTCTCAAAACCAAATTCCGTAGTGGTGGTTCCAGGGAAGGTTCTTGCAAGCGGAGAATTGAAGCACAAGGTTGATTTGGTTGCATTGTCATTCAGCGATGTTGCTTCTAAGAAGATCAAGGCAAGCGGAGGCCAAATCCATGATTTTGATTGGCTTGTCAAAAGAGGAGCCAAAGAGGTAATATTAATAAAGTAAGAATTAGCAGTATATTTCGGCGTATAATCAATTATTGGGTGTTTAATATGATAATAAATGGCGAAGGAGCGATTCTTGGAAGGATGGCAGCTGTCGCAGCAAAATCTGCATTGAAGGGAGAGCAGGTGACAGTTGTTAATGCTGAAAAGATAATCATATCTGGAAATCCAAGACAGATTGTTGAGAGATACAAGGTAAGAAGGAGCCTTAAGAACAAGGCAGACCCAGAAAAATCTCCAAAATGGCCAAGAAGACCAGACATGCTTGTAAGAAGAATAATAAGGGGAATGCTTCCATACGATAAATCAACTGGAAGACAGGCATTCAAGAGAATAAGGGTTTACATGGGCGTTCCAGAAGAATTTGCATCAAAGCTTAAAGAGGCAGTGGAAGTCAAGAAAAACGTTCCAAAGAATTATATTTCTATAAATCAATTATCAAGAGAGTTGGGTTGGTATGGCAAAGCGTAAAACTACTAAAACCGCGGAAGCGGCTGATGTTGAAAAAATCGAATCTTCTGAGAAGGTAGAGAAAGAGGCTTTAGAGCAGAAAGAGGAAGAAAAAGAATCAAAGCAAGAGTCAAAAGTAAAGAAAAGATCTTCAAAGAAACAAATAGTGGTGTCAGCAAGAAGAAAAATGGCAATTGCAAGATCTTCCATAAAACCAGGTAAGGGAATAGTGAGGATAAACAAGATAAATTTAAATGCAATAGACAATCCTTATGTCAAGACATTGATCTCAGAGCCGCTCAAGATTGCAAACGATTATGTTTCGCAAGTAGACATAGATGTTGACGTATACGGCGGAGGCCAAATGGGTCAAGCGCAGGCAGTAAGATCTGCAATCGCAAAGGCGCTTGTCGCATACACTAAGGATTCGCAGCTTAAGAAAGACATGCTTGCTTACGACAGATTCATGCTTGTTGACGACGTAAGGCAAGTAGAACCAAAGAAATTCAAGGGAAGAAAAGCAAGAGCAAGATTCCAGAAATCATACAGATGATCTTTGCTTAGAATTTTTAAATGCGCATGGTGGGTTACGAATGTCATCACACAAAGAAAGAAAAGAAAAAAATAATGCGATATTCTCGCTTGCAGACAATACAAAGAAGCATTGGAGCGAGATGAGAATATTTACATCCACCAATTTTGGAAACTTTGAGATACTTCTAGAGTCTAAGATGGAATCAATAAAGCTCAAGAAGATAGAGTCTATACACGAACCAAGCAACGAGATGTACATAAAAGTAAATAGTTTCGCCAGTCTTAATGAAATTTTGAGTGCAATAAACAACACGTTGAATAAACCAAAAATAAACATTGCAAATGCAATAGAGATACAATTGCTTCTCAACGATGATACAAAAAAAGGACTGGTAAAAGATTTTGCTAACCACATAGTACAAAATAAAGATAAGTTCAGATGAATCATTAAATAGTTGTTTGAATAATTAAAAGAAAAAAGAGGTAATATAATGTTGCCACCGATAAGATGCTTCTCATGCGGGAAGCCAATAGGCCATTTGTTTGAAGCCTACAAAGAAAAAACATCACAAGGAAAAGATACAGCAGCAGTGCTGGACGAACTTGGAGTAAAGAAATACTGCTGCAGAAGAATGTTTATTTCATATGTTGATCTTAGCGATGAAGTGATACATTACAAAGGTCATTAGATTGGGTGGTTTTAAAAAAGAATGAATCACAATGTAGATTAAATGAATGGTCGCTTGAGAGCGGGGCTGTCTGCTAGCCTGGTTAGGCTTCCACCTTGGGGTGGTGGCGACCCGAGTTCAAGAAACTCCAGGCGCGAGCATTTGTCACCTGGTGATTGAACAAATCTCGGCGGCCCCATTATCTCAATCATTAACAAATTAAAAATTCAGATGAAAAAGACGTTATGTAATTAAATAGACGTTATGCAATTAAATAGACATTATGTAATTAAATATTTGAAATATTTACTCATGTTAATCATTTCACTCATGTTAATCATATTAGAAGGTTGATCAGATGGTCGAAAATGAAAATCCTCAAGAACAATATCTTGAAGCCGGTGTGCACATCGGAACAAGAGTATCCAGCAAATGGATGAAGAAATTCGTATACAAATTTAGAAAAGATAAGCTTGTGATGCTTAATGTTGAGATGATAGACAGCAGGATAAAGAACATGGCTAAGATCCTTAGCAAGTACGATATGTCTAAGGTTGCAGTTGTCGCATCTCGTGTGTATGCAGTTCCTGCTGCGAAGAAATTTGCAGAAATATTCGGAGCAAAGCCATTTTTAGGTAGATTTATTCCTGGTTCTTTCACAAATCCTTCAAATGAAAATTTCTTTGAGCCGCAAGTAATCTTCGTTTGCGATCCAAGAGTAGAAAAGCAGGCCCTTGTCGAGGGAACCTTCAGCGGCGCCTTAAACGTAGGATTGGCAGATACAGACAATTCAATAAAGAATCTCGACTACTTTATTCCCTGCAATAACAAAGGAAAGAAATCAGTTCCGTTTGTTTTCTATCTTCTTGCAAAAGAACTTATGAAGGCAAAGGGAATGATTAAGGAGGATTCAGAATTCAAGTACAAGCCAGAAGACTTTGAGCTCACTTCCCTCACAGCAGAGGAAAAGAAGGAAGTAGAAGAGTCTGAAAAGGAAGCGCAGGAAAAAGAAGCAAAAGAAGAGCCAGATGAAGAATAAGTAAAATGCAGTTTTTTAGAATCGAATCATCTTCTTAGTTAGTCATCTTCTTAGTTAGCGTTTTTATTTCCTTAGTTAGTGTTTTTTTGTTTGTTTTATACTTTTATTTTTTCTTGTTTTTATTTATTTTATTTATTTTCTTGTTTTATTTATTCTATTTATATTTATCCTTTCATGCATTCATTCTTTAAAGAATTATCAATTATATACGCACAGTAGTCAGTTGCCAGCTGCTCTCTTTTTATTGCCATGTAGATGCATTGGTCTTTGTAATATCCATCATTCATCTTTATACAGTTATCAAATGAAACTTGGCTTCCAGCTATAACTTGCAGATAACAATCAGAAACATCCTTTCTTGTCAAGCTTGATGTATTGAGTAGTATTTCACATTCAGATGGCATTGCGTTTGCTTTTGCCACATTCTGAACACATACTTTTTTCAGCATTATTGTCTTTATTTTGTCACATCCGTTCACATTCTTGCTTGCTATTGAATAGTCCCAATAGCATGAATCTCTTTTTTGTTCTGTCGATAGTTCTTTACAGAAATTCATGTCTCCAGCCCTTATGGCGCATTTCTGGTAGCAGTCATCTTTATAATTTATTCCGGATATAACATTGCACCATGAACAGGAAGAAGTGTATACAGAATAATACTGGTAACAGTAATCCTTTATTTGGGTATTCTCTATTGTTCCACATTGGACATTTTTAGAAATTATGCTTTCACACGCTGTCTTTATGCCAAGATTTGATATCTGTTCGCATCTGTTGTCAGAAAGACTAATTGAATAATTAAGATAGCATTCATCTTTTTGGAGTTGAGTTGTCATTTTTTCACATAAAGAAGCATTGCTCTTTGCTATTGCATTGCATATGTTAAGCAGGTAGCTGTCGTTTAATTTCTTGCATTCTTCTGCATAGTCTCTTAAAAGGCAATCGTTCCTTAGAGTGGAATTTTGTATCATATTGCATGCAGAATCCCCGAATTTAGCTGCTGCATTTCTAAAGCATAAGTCTTTTTCGCTTCCATTCAATTTATTGCAATAGCTATAGTTGTATTCAGAAAGCTTTGATATGCACTCAACATAATATTTTTGATCAAACTCTTCTTTTGAGAGAATTTCACAATCCTCTATATCGTTATTGTTATAAGCTCTTTCAATTATGCATTTTTCCTTTCCAAAAAGCAGATCTTCACATTTTTTCGGAATTGTCTGGTTTGTCTCGTTTCCAGGCAAAGTCTGATTCGTCTGATTCAAATTTGTTTCATTCTTCTTTATAATCGGTCCAGTTTCAACATTCTTTTCTATGCATCCATACAGGAAAATCAGCGAGAGCAAAGCAACAAGAAGCATGAATATTCCAATTCTCATCTTTTTATCAATTGTTTTTCCTTCTATCATTCTACTTTTCCCTTCCATCTTTCTCCCTCTCAATATGATTTTTAGCATTAAATTATCTAGACAATTTTCATTTAATTTTATTTTTACTTCTATTTTTATTTCATTCTACTTTACATTTTATTTCATTCCCTCATAG
>JAVZCX010000027.1:0-9208 GCA_038874185.1 Candidatus Micrarchaeia archaeon | reverse complement strand
TTTGTTCTCTTTCATAGATTCTTTCAATAAGCTCTTCATATTCTTTTTCTCTTTCCTGTTCTCTTTTCTTTATTTCTTCATATTCATCTTCTATTCTTTCCAGTATGTTCAATAATAAATTAGTATCAATCTCTTCCTTATCTTTTTTCTCTATGATCTGAAGGTATTGCTTAAGATCTTCAAGTTGCTGTTGCATAAGATGCTGAAGTTCAGTTAGCTCTGTAGTTTGTTGAGAAGAAGTGACTGAGGAAAGGAATTGAAAAGAAAGAGATTGTTGTGGGGGTTGAGAGAGGGGAGAAGGGGAAGAAGATTTAGATCGTATACCTGATTGATCACGTGTTTGAGAGAATCCTGAAGCTTGTCCATCAGTCATATTTAGATTTATAGTCAAAATCTTTTAAAATTACTCTTTTAGTTTACTCTGTATACTTTCCAATTCTTTTTCTTTTCTTATAAAATCATTCATAAAATCTTCTTTTACTAATGTAACATCTTTTGCAGTATAATTTAAATCTTTGAATATGTATTTGTCTACTTCATTCCATATTTTCTTTACTTCTTTAAGATATTCGTTGTGTTTATTACAATATTCGATTGATTTTTGTTTATAGAAATCTAATTTTGAGAAATCGACATGTCCCCAACTGACGTAATCTGGATCTTTAATATGACCTCCATAATACATATCAGCTAAATTGTAATATATCATTAATTTGAGATCTATAAAGTCAAAATCGTGTTTTTCTTTTAATCTTTCGTCTATTATTTTTATTGCTTCCAGGCAGGTTTTTTCTGTTTCTTCAAATGTTTGATGATATGCAGCTAAAGAATAAATACTGTAAACCCATAGATATAGAGCGTCTATATCTTTTGTTTCTTCATATTTTTTCTTGAAATAATTGATTGCTGATTCATTTAATTTTATCTCTAATGAATCATCTATCTTATTTTCTCCTCTTTGCTCTTTAGCTACTTTTAGTAAAAGCTTCCAACCTGTATTGTATTTCTTTTCTATTACTTTAGCTGCGTAATAAGGAGGATCTCTGGCCTTTGCAAATCCAACTGCATCCACATTCTTCACAGGATGCAAAAGAAGGCTTGCACCTAACAAACCTGCAGCTAATGGTTTTTTCATTCTTTGCCATAAGGTAGGCTTACTCTCTTTATTGAAATCAGATTGGGAAATAGGTACATTGTTTATATAGTTATAAGCATTATAATACATTTCCGCCAATTCGTAATAAATGCTGAGTTTAAGATTAATAAAGTAAAGATTGTTTGGCTGTTCTTTCAGCATTTCATCTATTATTTTAATTACTTCAGTATAGACTTCTTCTGTTTTTTCAATTGTTGGTTGTTTGCGTGCCAATGAACGGGCACTGTCTATTAATAAATAAAGAGTAAATGGATCTTTATTCTTTTCATATATCTCTTTAATATGATAAAATACCTTCTCATTAAGTTTTATAACCGATGAGTAATCTATTTGATTCTTATTTATATTTATTGGAATGGTTTTAGATGTATTGATTCCTGTTTCATCAAAACTAATTGTATCTGGAACTAATGGTTTCATTCCTTGCCATAGAGAATGCTTATTTTTATCTTTTACTTCATTTTGTATCTTTTTCTTCTCCTCTCTTTCTGTCATGATTATCATTCTCAGTTCAGGTATTTAAAGATAACGGACATGTCACTCTTTCCTCTCTTCTTCCTGCCCTGATCTTAATCAGTTTATCTGCAATGAACTCGATAACAGAATTTATCCATACTTTTGTCAAAAGAGAAGAATATGAGATACTAACATATTATATTCACTGTTCATATTCCTCTGCTTCCTGTTCCCTACAATCTTCGCATATGAGTTCTCCGTTTACATATTGTAGAGAATCGGAATAGAGGCCACACTTTTGGCATATCCCTACTGATTGTGACTCTTCAGCCAATCTATTGTAATTGCCTATCTCCTGAAGTATGTCTATCATTCCTGGAAGTGTTCTCGTGATGTCAGTATCTGTTACTATTCCTACAAGCCTTCCTTCTCCGTCCACAACAGCAAGTTTCTTTATCTTATATTTCTTCATCGCCAAAACTGCTTCTTGAATATCCTGCTCTGGTCTTGCAACTCTTAATGGAGAAGAAAGAATCTGTTTAAGCTTGATTGTTGGTTTTTTCTTTGCTGCCAATACTCTCCTAACAAGGTCTCTCTCTGTCACAATTCCAATTGCCTTTCCCTTTTCTACAACAATTACTGAACCGATCTTATTTTTTTCCATAGCCTTTGCTGCATCTAATGCACTCTTTGACGATTCCAAAACAACTACTCCTTTCTGCATGACAGCTTCTAAAGGAATAGAGGGTCTCTCCCCCTTCAATATTTTAATAAATCTTCTTATTGGACCTTGCTTTGTTTCCATAACATCACTCACCTAATGTGATATAATATCTAATATTTTAAGACAACAATTTATAAATCTCTCTTATAAGATAATATAGCTATAGTTTGGCAAGTGATGACAGATGTATAGATACAGAAAAGGGGCAAGAAATGAAAGGGAACTGATCCATATTTTTGAAGAAAAAGGATACAGCGTAGTGAGATCGGCAGGTAGTGGAGTAAATGCAGTAAGCCCGGACATCCTTCTATTCAAGCGTGGAAAGCAGTATGCAGTTGAATGCAAAGCATGGAACAGTGATAGAATTGCGATAGACCACGATAAATTCGAAGCCCTGAACAAATGGGAAGAGAACACAGGGATTACAACATTGATTGCATGGAAGATGCCTTATGAAGGATGGTATTTTGCATATCTTCCAGAAATGGAAAGAAATGAAAAGTCATACTCGATAACAAAAAGAAGAATGACTGAAATAAATAGAAAAATCGAAGACATTATATA
The DNA here is from genome assembly GCA_038874185.1 of Candidatus Micrarchaeia archaeon. Taxonomy (GTDB): domain Archaea; phylum Micrarchaeota; class Micrarchaeia; order CABMEP01; family CABMEP01; genus DTQF01. The sequence continues at coordinate 6,308 of JAVZCX010000027.1, read as the reverse complement.
ATCAAAGCATTCGCTAGAACAATTGAATGCGACTACAGAGAACAGCAAATAATTTAAAGATTAAACAACATAAATATGTGTTTGTAAATCTTATTTGTTAATGCTTGCCGCGGTAGCTCAATTGGGAGAGCATTCGGCTGAAGACCGAAAGGTTGGTGGTTCAAATCCGCCCCGCGGCACTTGACTTCTTATCTTAAAATAAAAACAATTTAATTAATTTTGATATAAACTATTTTATGCATAATTTCAAACGCAAAGAAATAATTCTGTATATTTCATTCTTCTTTCTATTTACTCTTACTGTATCATATGCAAAGCCAACCAAGGCATTATTAAATGTAACAATGAATTGGGATATTGTTGCTGATGGAATTATAGATAATGCCACTCTGGATGTGACAATACCTACAAACTCACAAAACCAAAAGATAATAAGCTCTGAATTCTCAGATTCTTTCAAAATTGTTTCTGGAACCGAATCTAAAATAAGATTTGAATTTGGCGGAATAAGATCAAAGCGAATAACTGCAAACTTTTTAATCCAAACCGACTACATAAATCGAAACAATGACTCTAATACGCTAACTAAAAGTTATGTTAATGAAACTGAATATATTATAATCAATGAGGACATTAAAAATCTAAGCAAACTGTTTGTCTCTTCTTTTCCTTATGATTTGTATGAAATGCAGAACTGGGTTTATAGAAATATAAAGTATAATTCTTCATACACCGACGTAACAATAAGTGACATCACGTTGAGTAACATGCCTTCTGACTGGGTTCTTCAAAAAAGAACCGGAGTATGTGATGAGTTTTCAAATTTATTTGCGGCGCTAGCAAGATCAAAGAACTATTCAACAAGGATTATAATCGGCTATGCATATATAGACAAAAAATGGATTCCGCATGCTTGGTCTGAGGTTTATGACCCTAATTATGGGTGGATTGAAATAGATCCTACCCACAACCAATTTCTGAATTTGAATGCGTTAAGGGTAAGAACTGGCACTGGAGAGGACATTTCATTGCTTCATGATTCCATAAGCGCGATCTCGAAAGATGCAAAAAAGATAAATTTAGAAGAGAAAGTCGATATAGAAATAATAAATTTCACGGAAGAAGACCCTATTGAAGTGAATATTGTTTTCTCACCACAGCCTCCATTGGATCAAAACCAGCCAACAATTGTAAAAATAACAAACAAAGAAAATTCTCCGATATTCGTTAATGCCTTATTCATCCCGCCTGTTTCAGTAGAATGTTCAGATTGTTTAAAGCAAATAATACTTGAGCCCAAAAAGATGTATCAGATGGAATTCAACTTAAGGCTCCCTCCGTTAAGTCCGAATGTTAGATATACTTTTCCTAATACTTTTTTGACTGATTATGAAAAAACAGAGATTTCATTTGAAAGAGTCCATACAGAGCAAAGCCTTTCTGAAAAGTATACGGACATCCAAAGCCTTCCAAATGAATTTCAGATGTTTGTAGGCCTATTCGTAGTTGCTGCGGTTGCGATAGTTGCAATTGCAATCCTGCTTGGATTATAAAGATTCAATAGATTTTTAAAATCTGAGATGTATAATTATATGTCTTTTCTAAAAAAATTTAGCGGCGGTAGTCTAGTCTGGTTAGGACGCGGCCTTGCCAAGGCTGCAACCCGGGTTCAAATCCCGGCCGCCGCACTTTTTTAATCAGATCATAAAATGCTTAATTTAAAATAAAAACAAAGTAGTTAAGCACAGATGCAAAACACACCCATAAAAGATAAGGAATCAAGAGATAAGCTGAAATCTTTGATTCTCTATAAAATGAAATGATATTAAGTAGTATTGAGATTAATAGAAATATTATTACCAATAAAGCAAGAAGAAGATCTTTAAGACCGAAAAATACAAAAGACCAAAGCGCATTAAGCACTAATTGTATGAAAAAGTACTTGTATGTTTCTAAGTTATTGCTTATGCTTTTTTCTTTCCAGACAGTGTAAAATGAAATCCCAATGAGAATGTACAGTAATGTCCATACCGGTCCAAATACCCAATTTGGAGGATTAAATGTGGGTTTAACTAAATGAGAGTACCATGATTCTATTTCTGGATAAGTGAAAAATGATCCTATTCCACCCGCTATAAATGGAACCAGTAATGCGATTATAAATTTTTGATAATTTTCCATTATAATAAATTAAAAGAAATAAATAAAAACATTGATTAAGCTGATTTTTTAATTTTTATGTAATATAATAAGATGTTTGATTGACTTGGTGGGTTTATGAATAAAGTTCTTATGATAATCGCTCCAGATAAATTTAGAGATGAAGAGCTATTTGAACCAAAGAATGTTTTTGAATCAAAAGGATTGAAAGTTGATATAGCCTCGAAAGCAACTAAAAAATCCATAGGTATGCTAGGCGGGATAGCAAACGTCGATTTAGACATAAAAGACATTAAATTAGATGTTTACGATGTTGTTGTTTTTGTAGGTGGGAGCGGAGCTTCTGTATATTTTGAAGATAAAGATGCACTTAAAATTGCAGAGGATGCTTATAAGAAAGGAAAGATTGTTGCTGCAATATGCATTGCTCCATCTATCCTTGCTAACGCAGGAATATTAAACGGTAAAAAAGCTACAGCTTTTCCATCTGAAAAAGGCAATCTGATACAAAAAGGAGCAAACTTCATAAATGAAGGAGTTGTAGTAGATGGAAAAATCATAACTGCAAGCGGACCGAAATTCGCAAGGAAGTTTGGCGAAGAGATAGTAAAACTTATGAGTGAGTAGAATGCAACTAGAAAAAGAAATAGAGGATTCATTCTCCAATTTAATTCAGAAAATAAAAAAGGAGGGAGAGATAGATGCAGCTGCAGTTAGAAAGGCTTTTGAATTTGCAGCAGTTGCGCATAAAAATCAATACAGGCTTTCTGGCGAGCCGTATATAATGCACTGCATAGCAGTTGCAGAAATTGTTTCTGAATATTTGAATGATACGGTTTCAATACAGGCCGCGCTTCTTCATGATGTTTGCAGAGATGTAGGTGTACCTGCAACGACTATAGAAAAGGAATTCGGAGAAACTGTAGCAAAGATAGTAGACGGGCTTACAAGAATAGGAAAGATTCCTTTCTTAAAACTTGAACAGGCTGAGGCAGAAAATATAAGAAAGATGTTATTGGTGCTTAGCAAAGATGTAAGAATCATTATAATAAAGCTTGCAGATAGATTGCACAACATGAGAACTATATCGTTTCTTCCAGAATATAAGCAAAAAAGGATGGCGGAGGAAACTTTTGAGATATACGTTCCGATTGCACATAAGCTCAATATAACAAAAATAAAGAACGAACTTGAAGATTTATACCTCTCTGTTATGGAACCTGAAGCATATCTGAAAATAAAAAACGCACTGGAAGAGAAAAAGAAAGGGAAGGAAAAAGAAATTGAAAGAATCAGAAATGAAATTGAAAGAATTCTCAAATCAAAGGGAATTGATGTTTATGTTAAAAGCAGAGAAAAGCACATATATTCAATATACAGAAAGATGAAGAAAAAGGAACTTACATTTGATCAGTTGATGGACTTATTTGCAATAAGAATAATAACGAAGAGAGTAAGCGATTGTTATAGAATACTTGAGCTGATCAGTGAGAATTATAGGATAATTCCTGAGAGCCTTGACGATTATATCGCTTCTCCAAAATCAAACATGTATCAGTCGATACATATTAATTTTATCACAGAAAACGAACAGAATATAGAGGCGCAAATCAGGACTGAAGAAATGGATAGAGTTGCTGAAATGGGTATAGCTGCCCATTGGAAATATAAAGGACATGGTGAGGAAGAATTTGATAAAAAGATAGAATGGATGAAAAACCTGCTAAATTGGCAAAGGCAGATAACTGAGGAAAAAGAATACATTGAAGGAATAAAGATCGAACTTTTCGAAAGGGGAGTCGTGGTTTTTACACCCAAAGGAGACATGGTTGAGTTGCCTAATGGATCAACAGCGCTTGATTTTGCATTCGCACTTCATACCTCTATAGGTTTGAATGCGGATAAAATAAAGGTAAACGGAAAGATAGTACCTTTTAATCAAGTTCTCAATGACGGAGATATCGTTGAAGTATTAACTTCCCCTCAGAAAAAAGTTAATGTAAACTGGCTCGGCATAGTTAAAACTTCGAAAGCCAAAGCTAAGATACGCGCGGCATTGAACCTGATTGGACCTAAGAAAAGTACGTTGAGGGAACAAGAAATCGCAATAACAGAAAGAGGAAAGAAAGCAAGAATGGAAGGAGGAATGCTGATTACAGAAATAAATTCACCAAACATAAATCTTGCTAAATGTTGCAACCCTACGATTAATGATAAGATAGTATCGTACCCACCTAAAGAAGGGAGATATACGATTCACAAAGCTGATTGCAAAACATTTGCCAAAACTGCAGAATACAAAAGGAAAATAAATGCAAAATGGGAGACGCGTACTAATATTTACATCCAAAAAATTAACCTTGTCAGTGAAGACAGGCCAAAGCTTTTGTCCGATATAATCAAACTGTTAATGGGCCAGCATATAGAAATAAAGAAGATCAATATAAGCGAGACAAAGGATGAAAGGATTATGATTAACCTGGTGCTATCATATAATTCAAGCGAACAGATAGAAAAAATAAAAAATGAAGTGAAAAGAATACCGGGAGTAAAAGAAGCTTTTCTTGTGATCTAAAAATGTCCAAGCAAAGATAATTGATTGCAAATACTTGCAATAGCAAGGATTATAAATGATTAATACATAATATATCTACTATTTGTTCTATTGCATTTAATGCAAGTATGCATAATGCATACTCTATGAACTAAGAGGTGTGAGAGTATGGCAAGCTATGTTAAATTTGAAGTACCAAAAGAGATATCAGACAGAGTCATCAACGCTGTGAGCGTTGCAAAGGATACTGGAAAGATAAGAAAAGGTGCAAACGAAGCAACCAAGTCTATAGAATCTGGAAAGGCAAAGCTAGTAGTGATAGCTGCTGATGTTAATCCAGAGGAGATTGTAATGCACCTTCCAATTCTCTGCGAGGAAAAGGGAGTTCCTTTCGTATATGTTCCAACAAAGACGGAACTTGGAAAGGCCATTGGAATAACTGTAAGCTGCGCAGCGATAGCAATAGAAGATCTCGGTGGAGCAAAAGGAGAGATTGAAGATATTGTTGTAAAGCTCGGCCAGAAAATGCCGTCTTCTGGAAAGGAAGAAAAGAAGGAAGAGAAGGAACAGAAACCAACAAAGCTCGCAAAGGAAAAGAAAGGAAAGAAAAAGGAATAATCAATTAGATCAAGGTGATATTAATGGCAGAGGAAAAGAAACCTGAAGAGAAAAAGGAAACAAAAAAGAAAGAGACCTCGCCGTCCACAAAACAGCAGGCAGCACAGAGCCAACCTGAACAGCAGATGCTTAATGGATACAGGGGAGAGGTTATCGAATTGATAGGAAAAACCGGAACCTGTGGCGAAGTTAGGCAAGTCATGTGCAGGATATTGGATGGTAGAGACAGAGGAAGAGTGATAAGAAGAAATGTCAAGGGTCAGGTTAAGGTTGGAGACATATTGCTTCTTGTTGATACTGAAAGAGAGGCAAAGCAAATCAAGAGCAAGTAATAATTATCAAATCAAATGCAATTGATTAGTTAGGTGTTGTTATGAAGTGTTCATTCTGTAACAAAGAAATAAGGAAAGGATCTGGAATGGTGTATGTCAAAACAGACGGCACCATGATATATTTTGATTCTGGAAAATGCATGAAGAATATGCTCGAACTTAAAAGAAAACCTGCCAAACTTAAATGGACAAAATCAAAGACCCATACTGAAAAGAAGAATTGATTCATTTTATTTTTTCTTTTTCTTATTTTATTCTTATTTTATTTATAACTTAATTTAGATTTCTAATAAATTATAGAATTTTGCCTGCACCGGCAAGCCTCCATCTTTGATTTACTCTTCTTGATATTGCTATCTTCGAGCCTACTGGCGCGCATATCGGCCTCTTAAGGATGACTTCCATCTTGTTCTTCTTTACCTTTTGCGCAACGCCTAATGTAGTAGCTGTTCCTGCCGAGATTACAATCGCCTCGCCTTCCTTAATGCTTGGATTTTCATAATCTACACGGCTTAACAATGAATATTCAATTTTCAGTGAATTATGCAATGGTGGCAGATTCCCGACAGTACTTATAACATTACCTATTAACCCATCTGCCTTTGCTAAAGAAGGATCAAGATCTGTCTGGATAGCAACAAGTC
>JAVZCX010000026.1:0-10332 GCA_038874185.1 Candidatus Micrarchaeia archaeon | reverse complement strand
CATTCAAGAAATACTTCTATTTGATTTTTGTAGATGCAGATGTAAGAATTAGATATGAGAGAGCACTTTCAAGAAAAAGAGAAGGAGAGGAAGTAATGGACTTTGAATCATTCAAAAAGCGTGATCACGAAGAGATGGCTGGAAGGGAGGATAGAAAGATGGAAGATACTGAAAGTGAACATGGTGGTGTAATAGATTACGGAGTAAATTTAGGAGCATGCTTAAGGAAAGCAAATGTTAGATTGATTAATGAAGGTTCAAAGGAGGAGATAGAGGAAAAAGTAGTTTCGATGATTAAGAAGAGAATAGAGGAGGTCAAAAAGTCTATCTAATAATCTTACAGACTTCTGTATAAACAATATGAGTGATAGGATGGTTATTGCATTAAAAGTTGGAAAGAAACACGCCGAAAAGGCAAGAAGATTTCTTATCTCAAAGAAGCTAATAAATTTCAATTATAATCCCTCTTCAGATAATGAATTCATATTCTTTCCGCTGGATGAAAATATAAAAGAAAAAATGGAAGAATTAAATCAACTTGATTTCAAATTCGAACTATGTAAAAAAAGATTGAGAAAAAAAGAGAGCAAAAAAGTCAGTCTTCCTCCATTTGATATAATTGGTGATGTAGCAATATTCGAATTGCCAAAAGAATACAAAGATTTGTCTGAAAAACAAAAGGAGAATATATCTAAAAAGATCGCATCAGACATAATGGAGCAGCATAAAAACATAAAATCAGTAGCAGTTAAAACAGGAGGAATAAAAGGGCCGTTTAGAATAAGGTCATTTAAAGTTGTCGCAGGAAGGCAGTCAACTCTTACAATACATAAGGAGCACGGTTGTAGATTTAAGCTAGATGTTTCAAAGGCATATTATTCCCCAAGATTAAGTTATGAAAGAAAACGAATAAACTCATCAGTAAAAGATGGAGAAACAGTATTTGTTCCATTCGCAGGTGTTGGACCTTTTGCTTTAATAATTGCAAAGAACCATCCAAATTCAAAAGTCTATGCTAATGAACTAAATCCTGATGCATATAGTTACCTTATTGAAAACATTAAATTAAATAAGCTCAAAAACGTAGTTCCAATTCCTGGAGATGTGAGGGATTTATTGAAGAAAAAGGAATATGGAGGAGTAGCGGACAGAGTAATAATGCCTCTTCCCATGTCTGCAGATCAGTTTCTTGATGTCGCTTTTTATCTAGCCAAGAATGGAGGAATAATTCATTTCTATCATTTTACAGATTCGATTGAAAACGCAGAAAAAATTGTAAACGAGGCTGCAAAAAAACAAAAGAAAAAAATAAAGATTCTTCAATCAAGGTTGGTAAGGGATTATTCTCCAGATATAATTGAAGTAGTGGTTGATTTTCAAGTATTAAATATTTAAATACTTATCTTTCTATTAATATATTGGACCAAAGAGGCAGAGGCGAGACGATTACCGAAGGGTTAGACAAGATGTTCGCGCAAAAGATAAAAGAGCAGGAAGTTGCCTCAGAGCCAAAGGTAAACCAGCAGAGAGAAAATTCTATTTTTGACAAAAACCTACTTATCGAAGATGCGTCTGATTTTTCAGACTTTGCAGACTATAGGAGAGTTTGCGTTCCGATCAGGTGCGGCTCAAGAATAGGTATTGTTTGTACATTTGCCCATAAAGACAATCTAAATTCCAAATTCGATACTTTCTATATGACAGGGCTAAGGAATCTATTGGAATATAAAAAATATATTGAGTCAGAGAAATTAAATTTTGATGTGGGTCCAGCATATGCTATAGCCGCTGCAATAGAGGATGGAGACTATTCTGGGTTTCTTTCGCAATTCCAAACTTCAATAAAAATAAATGACTTTGAGCATATATTCCAAGTCAAAGAGAATGGCGATACATATCACATTCTTCCAGACAGTTATGAAACTGCATTTGGAAATATCGAGCAAATGGGTCTTATAAGGTTTTCAATACTTAAGGCTTTTGGAGGATCTAACTTTATAGTGGAAAGGAATGAAATCAACAAGCTCATAATAGAATGGCTTGCGTCTAATAATAGTGAGAATGCAAAGAAATTAAGAAACATCCTTAATACTTCCAAGAGGAATAGATTTAAGGATATAGAAAGAGAATTCTCGAAATGCATAATCTATGAAAACATTTTCGAAAGAATCAGAACTTCATTTGAGTTAGAGAGTCTTGTTAATAAATTGAAATCATGTACTGAATTAAATCAAAATGATTAAATAAAACAGTGGCCCCGCGGAGAATCGAACTCCGAATCTTCACCTTGTAAGGGTGACGTCTTAACCATTCGACTACAGGGCCAAAATATACAACAAAAATAAAGGTCAGACTATAATATATAGTATCTTGGATTTTTAAACTTTAATATTTATCTATTTTTATTTATCATTGATCGTCTATATCAAATCAGATGGGTGAAATTATGAATTCTTATACCGAATATCTTTGGTTCAACACAAAAAAAGAAAGAGAAATAATAAACATTACAAGCAAGATAGATGACATTGTTAAGAAGAGCAAGGTGAAGGAAGGATTCTGTTTGGTTAGTGCGATGCATATAACTGCAGCTATATGGGTTAATGATGAGGAATCTGGGTTAAAAGAGGATGTTATGGAATGGCTTGAGAGGCTTGCACCAAAAGCAGATTACAAGCATCACAGAACAGGAGAAACAAACGGCGACGCCCATCTTAAGCGCACGCTCATACACCATCAGGTAGTACTACCTATAACAAATGGCGAACTTGATCTTGGTCCTTGGGAGCAAGTGTTCTACATGGAGTTTGACGGACAAAGAAAGAAAAGAGTTATAGTAAAGATCATCGGAGAATGATCTGTCAAATATCTTGTTCTTTACTTTTTTATTTTTCCAAAAAGAATCCTCAATTCCTGTTTTGCCTTTTCCAAAATAATTTTTCTTTCAGGTTTTAGTTTCCTTCCAGCTCGATTTATATAGAAATTTAACATAGACATTGCAGATTGGAAAGGAGTTCCCTTTCTTGCAATACACTCTTCTGCAGATTGTTTCAATGACTTTGCTATTCTTTTTGGATCTTTCCAAGTAAATACACAATGTTCTAGTGTTAGTCTAAAACTATGCTCTGTCACATATTGTGACCACTTTTCTTTCCTTATTTTTTTGTCCTCATTTCATTCCTTCGGTTCTCCTTGTCCTAGGATTTGAATTCCATGTCCACCTTTATATCTGGGTATCACATGAATATGGAGATGCATAACAACCTGACCTGCAGCCTCTCCGTTGTTTGAACCTATGTTATATCCTTTGGGTTTATCACTTCCCGCATTATCCTCAATTTTTTCTTTTACTATGTTTAAAATCTGAGGCAATTCATTCCCTTCTTCTTCATTCATTTCAAACATGTTAACAATGTGTCTTTTTGGTATAATCATCGCATGTCCTTTAGAAACAGGATATTTGTCCCAAACAGCAAATAGATTTTTGGTTTCTGCAATATAATTCTCTTTCATTTCAGCAAGCTTACAAAAAATACACTTATTTTCCATCACTTCACCTTCTTAATACTAACATTTCTTCATAAGGTTAGTATTTCTATAATAAATTTTAGAACAATTCTTCCGCTGGTTTGAAATTAGTGTTTTTGTTTATTTTTTTAGTTATTTCATCTTTGTTAGGATTTTTATTGAGTTCTTTTAAAATTGCTTTTATATTCTTGTATCTCTTTAATCTATGTTCATCTATCTTTATATCTGCTTCTAACAATTTTTCTTTTTCTAATATCATATCCTTTATCTTAGTAATTAGTTTTTTCACTCCTTTAATTTCCTCACTTTTCTTGTCTTTTTTCATTTTTTCCAGTTTCATTTTATTTTCAACCAATCTTTTTTCTATTTCGGGAATTGAGATATTAAGATCGTCTATTGCTTCGGTTCTTAATTTTCCTCTAGGAGAGTTTAACCCAATTGTTTCAATTATTCTTTGTGGTGACAAACCATTCTTTTCTGCTAGCTTTAAAATAAATTTGGTTTCTTCATCAGTAAATCTACATTTCTTTTTATAGTGCTCTAATTCTTCTTTCCATTCAGGTTTAATACTATCTGCCTTTTTAACTGCGAATGGCATTTAGTCGCCTCCATTTCCGATTTTATGGACCTGGCGCGACTCGAACGCGCAGCCTCATCCATGCCATGGATGCGCTCTACCATTGAGCTACAGGCCCACTTGCTAATACCTATATAAATAAATTAACAAAATAAGATTAAAAAACTTGACAGTAGAACAGCTAGATCTAACTCTAGCCATTCTTGCATGATAAATTAAAATGAGTAATTAAATTAAGTAAAAGAGGTTATGCTGGTGAGAAGAATACTATACTGTCTCCTCTTACTAACATTGTACCTAATTTTCTTTTAACTTCTCCATTTTCAAGTTGTTCTGCATCCTGAAGAACAATATTCATATGTACATCATATGCAGTCATTGTTCCTCTAAGCTCTGTGCCTCCCTTCAGTCTTATTATAACTGGCTTGTTTAAGGCACCATTCAATACATCAAATGGTCTATTTTCTGGCATTTCTCTCACCTATAAAAAACAGCAAATCTCTGAATTTGCTTATCTAAATATTATACGGAAAGAAATTATAAACCTTACTTTATTCTTTCTTTCTAGGCTTACTTTCGGTATGTTTCTTAATAAAATAAGCTCCGCCGATTCCTCCCATACCTATTCCTATTGCAAGATTAGCAAGAAACCTCATCTTTAAGGTAGCGATGGTAAGAAAGGGATCTATTCCTGAAAGAATCAGCATTATGTTAGCGGTTTCAAAATCAAATATGTTTCTATAAAATAGCGCAATTGAATCTCCATAAAGAATTGCTATTACTATCATAATCGAGGTTCCCATTATTGCACCAAGAAATCCAGTTATTACACCTACTTTCATTGCATCTTGTATTGTAATGTATTTTTCATAATAATCTCTTACCAAGGCAACTGCATAATAACCTCCAATCGCTGCTAAGGGGAATAATATGTTCAATCCAGGTATTCCAAGAATTATACCTATTAGTAATCCACCAATAAATGCCGGAGTAATTGCTTCTGCAAATGACACCTGCTGGTTTTCTTTTATTTCAAGTTCTTTCCTTATCCTTCCGCTTAGAATCTCTCTGAGAGTTACCATGTGCATCCGCCATATTTCTTAATTGATTGTATCATTAGATAGATCAGAACTCAAGACCTATTTCATTGGACATATGTCCTCAATACTCATAAGATTCATCATCTCATTAGCATTTATTCAAATATTGCTCCAAATCCGCCCGCTGCTGATTCCTCTTCTTTATGTATCATTTCTATTATTTCAGTTTCTTCCTTTTCGCTTGCTCTCTCTCCATTTATGGTTTTTAATTGTTCTTCAACAAATTTGAATACAGGTTCCTCTTCTGACTTTACATAAATAAATATAAGATCATCCTTCTCTTTGAGCAAAGGAGCTATTCTACCAAATGATATAGGCGCATAAGGATCTTTTGCCATTAATGCATCCAACTCTTTCTTCTTGCTTTTTTCTACTTTATAAACTCTTTCCATTACAATCCCTCTTTTTATATTAGCAGTTTAAGTATTTTAATTCTAAGCCCGAGAAGGGATTTGAACCCTTGACCTCCTGTTTACGAGATTCGCCGAAACTTTATTATAAGTTTCTCAGGCGCTCTACCACTGAGCTACTCGGGCTTAAATATTATTTCCAGATTATGTTTATAAAGGATATCAATAAATTATTAGATATGAAACATCTAGTGATTTTAGTTTTAATTTCATCTTTTTTAATTTTCGGATGCATCGGAATCGAGGAAATAATTTCAGAGCCGACTACTTTTAGTTTGAATGGTACAATCAAATCAGTTAATGGAGATGCGATTCCAAATGCAAAGATAGAGATGATTTCTAATAAAACATACTTCACATACAGCGATGACAATGGTTTTTATAAATTTTCAAATCTTACACAAGGAAGCTATAAAATAAGAATAACTAAAGAAGGATATAAGGATTATAATATTTCATTTATTTTTTATCCTGGAAGCTATGATTGGAATTTTACATTAGTTAAAGACTGCTTATATTATGAAATTCCAACAAAAAGAGATTATTTAGTTATATATGGCTATAATGGAACTTTGTATCGTACAGAATTAACTTGTGATTTACCTTATCCTGAAAATTCATTATTAAATATTTCTTTTGATGGAACAAAAAAAGATATTTATTATATTGGTCAGAATAGAATGGTACGGCTTTCAATCGATAATATTAATCAGAAATATAATTCAATCAAGTTCTATTTTTTAATTGCGCTTAATGGAACTAATAGCATAAAGATATTTGAAAGAAAGGAGACAACTATACAGGAAGCTTCATCTTTAATGCAAAATTATCTTGGAGAAAGGACAACGACCGATGTTTCAACAGGAAAGACAAAGAAAATGATTGATCCAAATAATGAAGAAATTAAGATGATTGTCACAGACATTAAGAAAAGAGTAAACAGCGATAATGTTTGGGATATGGCAAGGGAATTATTCATTTGGCTTAAAAACAACACTTCCTATTTCAATCAAGGCGGAGTAGATGAATACGTTCAGTCTCCAGCTGAGATGATGAAATCAAGAAAAGGTGACTGTGATGAACTAAGCTATCTTTATATCTCTCTTCTTAGATCAGCAGGTATTCCTTCGAGATATGTGGAAGGATTTTTAGCCAAAGAAAATGAGACTAGGTTTGTAAGGCATATGTGGGTTGAATTTTACGATGGGGAATGGGTTCCCGTAGAGGTTGCAGGCAGTGGAAAGCCAAATAACGAGTACGATGTTCACTTTGGCATCGAATCAAACCTGCATGTTCCTGTCTATATAGATGATGGAACACAAGCATCTTTCGAAAGAACCGGATGCAGATATAAGTATTATGTTCAAAAGCCAGAAGTATCAAATTATGCCTATTATACTTCAATACCATTTGATGAAGCATATATTGCAGTTTGTAGTAATGGAGAAAGATATATTACTCATCAAAAAGAATAGAAATTTAAATCCAAAAAACGTTAATTAGTATAATAGTTAAGACAAGTGATATTATATGCCGCCTATGTTAAAAGAAATTCAAAATGAAAGAGAGGAAATAAATAAAATATTAGGAAAAATAAAAGAAATAGCAGAAAGAAAAGTGACAGAATTCTCTATAAAAGATTTAGAGGATGCAAAAGGGTCTTTTTTTAAGATTGAATTGAATATAAAAAATGATAACTTTAAGAAAAAACTGATAAATGAAGTTTATGATTTTATTAGGGAAAATGGTTATCAGATTGTATTCAGATTGGGAGAGGAAAGTAATAAGTCAATACTTTATATTGGGAAAAGTTATGCAAGAGAGATAAACTACTTTTTACCATCTAAAGACATCATTCAAGGTTTTATTGATGATGCAATAAAAAGAAAAAATCTTACTGGAAAGGGATACGAGCTTTATGCAAATCCTAACATGGGAATATTAGTAAAAGTAAAAGATGGAAAGGCAGAAAACGTAGCAATCCTTTCAGGCGCTTCTATTTCAATCCCATTAAGGACAGGTACTTTTCAATTAGGACAATTAGAAAAAGGAGGATGGATCATACCCTCTGGAAGAAAGGGTTTTTCAGAACTAAGGGAGAGATATCCCGATTCCTTTTCTTCACCAAACTCACCTTATCCTTGGAGCACATTTAATCTCATGGGATCTGCTAAAATAGCATTTAAAGGCACAGAAAAGCTTCACTTCCGTTCTTTAATCTATCCTGGTTTTACTGGAGAGGCACCGTTAGGGAGTGAGGCAGGAATACTTGATGATCTTTACAATCAAACTACAGCAGGCTGCCTTTTTGTTGGAGAGGGTTCGTTCTACGCAATTAAGAAAGAGAATAAATACATAACTGGAACAGATGAAGAGATAAGAAAGAAAGATATTGGAGTCTTATTGCATAAAGGAGAACTTAATCTTGAGCCATTAGAAATAGGAACTAGGTTAAGAATGAGGAATGGAGAATGGGCAACCCTTTCTCTTGACCAATATAATAATCAGGTGTGGCTTGATGAAAATGGATATTATGTTCCCTTCGATTCCATAAACTTCGATTGGGATTCAAAAGAAATGCCTCAAATAGTATGGAAGCCACCAGAATTTGGAGAATCTAGATTTATAAATAATGAAATATCAAATAAACAGATTTATATAGATGATAAAAGATATTATATAGTGGAAAGAGATGATAAATTACAGGTTGTTATATATCCTCAAAGATATTATACAAAAGGAAAAGATATGAAACAATTAAAAGAAGAAATAAAAGATAATTTGTCAAATCTACTTAATAAAAAAGATCTTGAAATTTCAGAAGATGAAATTAAAAACTTAGATTATGCAATTAAAATTGCACAACTTACACCTATTATGATAAATATTGGCATTTCTAAATTTTACGCGGAGAGGTGATATAATGTTGATTTTATTTAAACTTGCAATGGAAACACCAAAAGAAAAACTGACAGCAGAAGGATTATTTGATAAGACTAAATTGAAAAATTTAGAAAATGACGAAAGGAATGCATTAGAAAAACTAATTCAGCAAATGAGTTATGTTAATAATAAAGATTTTACTGATTCTGTACGTGAATTCTTCAAATCAAAAGAAGGAGAAGAACGTATTCACTTTAGAGGTGGTAGGTTTACAGCATTTGAATTAGAAAATCTTGAGAAGGGACTTAAGAAATTAGGCTATAAACTTGAACTTTCAATTATTCCTGATGATGACGAACAAATTCAAAAGTGGTATAAATATACAAATAGAGACCCAGCTTCAGATGTCAAAAATTTCATTAATTTCATGAATGGCGGTAGTGTTGAATTTGAGTTAAGTACAAGGAAAATATCAAAAGAATCTAGAAAAGATGATTCAGAACTTCAGATTAGGGATTTAGATATAACTCCTATACAGAAAATTGATAATACTCAAAAAGATTTAGAAGGTATAAAGGCAAAGTATAATGATACATCTTCTACTCAAGCAGAACAATCTCAATCAGAAGGAAAAAAAGAAGAAGAGGTAAGAGAGCAAAAATCAAATCAAATATTGCAGGAAGCATTAAATCAAATTAAAAATATTAAGGTCAATGTTAGGGGCAACCAAACTATAATTGGAGGGATTGAGACTACACAACCTAAGCTTAAAAAACTGGAGCAAGGTCTTAATGAAGGAGAATCTGTTTCATTCACTATGAATCGAAATCTAGTTATGATGGATAACTTAAAGGAAATTGCTAAGTATTGGGCAGGAGAAAATGTAAAAGAAGAGCAGATTAGCGAAAACAAATTTGTATATACTGGTGAAGGAGGGTCTTATGAAGTTAAGTATGATAAAGGTCAATATCAATATGTTATTACTCATCTTCAATCCATCCAAAAGAAAGAACCGAAGCAGGATACAACAAATGTATTTTTTATAGATTTAATGATTAATGAAATAAACTTCAATAAGGTAGATAAAGATGGTAAACATAAGGTTCAAAAGTTATTGGAGGGGAAAGAAGTAGAATATAATTATAAAAACTTTCTTAATGTCAAAGATAATTTACTAACTGAGATTAACAAAAGGACAGGACGTATATACAAGTATGCAGACGGTTATCCTGCACAAGTATCTGGTACTACTAATACATATAAAGTTAAATTAGAGCTTGTAGATGATAAAAAGTCAGATTCTTCATATACACAAACTCCAGCGGGAATGCAAAAACCAACAGAAACATCTAAACAAGAAAAAAATGTTTCGACTACAAAAGATACCAAGGAACAGATACTAAATAATCTTTTAACTAAAATAAATGAAAGCAAAAATTTAACACAAACGGTGGCAATGATTCAGAGCGGTCTCCGTATGTCTGTTTCTGCTGGTGAAATAACAAAGGAAGACGCAAAATGGGTAGCTGATGGATTAAACGAAATAATTTCTCAAAAAGATCCTAAATTGAAGATTACTATACTTTAATTACTTATTGGCTTTCCTATGGCTTTTCATTTAATAGGATTAATACTTTTGAAAAAGGAAAACTGTATCACGAATATCAATAATTATTTAATTTAAATAATATAAAAAAAACGTTTTCCGTTTTTATCTTTAGAATTTTCTAATTACTCGAATATTTGCATTCCAGGAATATTATATTCTGAACTAAAGTAGGACAGTGATATATTTCAAAATGTCTGATTATTAAATTAGAATCTTCGTGCATAG
>JAVZCX010000025.1:0-11076 GCA_038874185.1 Candidatus Micrarchaeia archaeon | reverse complement strand
ATAAATAGATATTTCATTTTTTTCATTTTCACCTCCATACAACTGACAAGATAAGACTATATCCCAATATATACAAACAATCTCCTATCGAATAGACTCCCCATATCCAATCTTGAAAAAATGCAAAATGTGAATAAAGAAATTTATTACACAGATATCCTAAGCCCCAAAATAAAATTCCAGCAACAATTCTTCTTAAGTTGTTTTTTTCCATACTGCACCTCCTTGCGTAGCATCTAAGCAAACCCATTCTTCATCATTGACAATATCCAGCCATCTTGAGCCTATCGTATATCCTTGTGTGATATCATCATTAGCATTTGGAGATCTTGTAGCATTGTAATTACTTTTAGGGATATCATCAAGTATAGATTTATTGCTATGCGTATGTTTCTTACTTACAGCATCATCAATATCACTGACTGCGCTATTAGGCTTTCCAGAAATCAAATCCCACTTCGTATTTTGAAAATCAGCTAAAATTCCTTTCAAACCAGTGACATTAATTTCATCTATTCCTCCTACTTGATGTGTGTAGTTATGCATAGGTATTCCTTGTAGAGAGGAACTGGACTGTATTTCGCTTCTTTGAGATGATATTCCTATTTTTAGGTTTTCGAGACTTTGTTGAATTTGCGCCAGAAATGATGATAAATCTAGCATTTTCGTCTCTAAAGTAATCTCTACAATATTATCAATGTAGTGTTTAACTTCAGAAATTAGCAAAGATTGATTGATATTTTTTGAAGGAATTATTATTTTTGCATAATTTCCCGGCCTTATCCAAAAATTTTCAGTTGTTTTGATAGTTCCTCCGATTTTAGGTTCTTTTTGTTCTGAAAGTATTTTATTAGCGAGTTCAATTGCATATGGTGCATCAGTTATACCTTTAGCATATATGATATTTGCTCTTTGTCCATACTTCTTAATAGATTCATCGTCCTTGACTATAACGGATAGCCCCTCTTCTGGATATAAAAACTTTAGTCCATCTATCATTCCAGTGCCAGAAATGTTAAAGTTTATTTTCGTGACTATATTGTTTGGGTCATTTATCTTTGTCATACTATTAATGTTTATAATTTTTTCAGTCCAGTCATTAGCAGTAGATAGACTTTGTGTGTATTTTCCTTGGTTAGAACAAACAATCTCTATAGAAGAAATATTCCCTTTGTATAAAAATCTTATCCTATCAAACTGATTAATATTAAAATTGTTGAGATTTAAGGTCAATGTTCCACTGCCCCAGAACCTGATACAATCCTCTAACTCCTGGTTCATATACAAATAGCCATTAGGATTGTTAAAGAGGTTATAAAGTCTGTTATGACAGCCCCATTTAACACTTTCATTGCTTGTAGTCCAGGAAAAGTCTAATTCTTTGTTAAAGAACAAATGGCTAGTATCCTGAAATTCAATGTAGTAAGAAGTTTGTTTAGTAGGATCATTATAGGAATTTATGGTTCCATTGCCTGGAGTATAGCCTCCATAGTGTCCTGAATAAAAAACTTCTCCATTGCCATTAACAACTTCATAACTTCCCATGCCTATCTCATAGTAATCAGAATCAGTTGCTTGAAATGCAGGGAATATCTTTAAATTAACAAAAGTAGCCCATTTTTTAATATCAGGCATTTGTTCTTTTAAATCTGGAGTTAAAGCAGGAATATCAATATTTACATCTACTATATTCCATCCAGGCATAGGGAAGGGGATCTCCACTCTCTTATAAGGAACATTAGCCCACCAGGGGATTACATAGAGAGCTAAAGGTCCAGGATTGCCCACCTTATTCCATATGTAGAAACCCACCTTGGTGATTTTCATGTAAGGAGTAAAAAACAGAGACCAAACATATTCAGTTGGAGAAATATTATCTTGTTGACTATACTCTGTATTGATGTAAAGTCCTACATCTGTATCTTTCTGAATATCTCCTCCTAAGGGCTGATCTAGAATAAGAGTATTGCCATCTTTGGAATTGTACTTTCTATAATCCCAAGCAGGATCACCACCTATAAAGACAAAGCCTGAAGAAGGAAAATTAGATGCATCCACAAGGGGTAATTCATAAGTCATTGCAGGAACATCTTGGCTCACTTTGCTGTAAGGTCCTCTACATCTTATTCTTGCAGGTCTACCAAGTCCCATCTTTTCATACAGCCAATCTTGCATTTTCTGAGTAGGAATACTAACTATAATTTTTCTATCACTACAAGTTTCAGTCCATCTTTCATCTCTAGGCTCATAAGTAGGATAGTAGTAAAGAACAATATAATTAGAAATGGTATTCAAATCACCTTTTTGTATATCTTCTGTAAGAATATTAGTTCCTTCTTTTAATACTATTTGATAGTCGTCTTGTTGTTTAGATTGAAAAAAGAAACTATCATAAACATTATTTTTCGCATCATATCCCACATACATTGTATAGCCAGTAATAGTGCAAAAATTCATTAACAGATCTGAAAGATAAATGTTGTGGACTGGAACATTAGCAAAATAACTATTAGTTTTTTGAATATTCTCTCGTAATACAGTCATTTTGATATATCTATTCTGAATAGCCTCAGTTAAGAGATTGTATATAATATCTGATACCTCTCCACTCACAGGCTCGTGATTTGGGAATATACATTTAGTTAATTGATTAATAGGGTTTATTAGCGTAAGTGTAAGAATATCTTCTTCTTCGCCAATAGCATTGATAATGAAAGAAAAATATTTTGTTATACTATCATGCTGAATTTTGACTACTATCTGGTCTCCTATATTGATAGGATAGTCAGGCTTTGGTATAACTACGGTAGATGCTTGACTACCAATATTAATGCTTTCTATTATTTCAGCACTGATAATTTTATTAATTACTTTCATTTCTTGTGCCATATTAAACTCCTTCATTTACAATCTGAAGCAAACGCATAGTGCTTTGAGTATTGTATCTAACTATTGCATTTTTATAGACCGTTCCCCAAGCATTTTGAATTGATACAACCGCTAAATATGTTTTACCTATATCACAAAATACTCGTAGAAAAACATTACTATTCTTAAATACTCCAGATTGCATTGTAGATGAAGAAATAGTTTCTAATGTAATTGGATTTTTGAGAACTACATTGACTCTACAGCCTTGTGCCGCTCCTCCGTCATCAAGACATTTCAGTTTAAAAATAATTCCCTGCAATAGACTATTTCGCTTAACATACATGGGATAAATACTATCGATAACTATATCAGGCTTAGTATCACTAACAGCAATTAGTGTTATTGGTTGGGACCATTCATTTTCTACGATTCCTTCTTCTTCTATGCTTTTGAAAATAAATGTATAAGAATTTCCAGGTTGAATATTAATACCATCACTGGTAGTATTTACTAGCTGCCCTGCAAAGCATTTTTTCCACGTTTGACCATTATCTGTGGAGTAAACTGCATAATCAGCTCCTATAGGCAAGTCAAAAGTGAATATGAAACCAGTGCCAGAAGTATAGATACACTGTATATTCTGTGGTGGTGGAAGTTTAAGATAAAGCCTTGCTGCAGAATAAATTGCCATATGCTCTCCTATTTGATGTTATGTAAAACTTTGTCCCATAACTTAATTTTAGCAGGACTTTTTATCCTCCTAGCTATATAAATATTGGGAAATACTTTATAAAAGGTTATATATCCAGAAGGCTTAATCTTATTAACTACATCTATCCAAGAGCTGAGATTTAATGTTTGTGGATCAATCTTAGAAGCCATATATACTGCCATATAACACCTCCATTAGAGTGTCCATTTAGCAGCAAAGTTATACTGAAGACCTAGATATGCCTCATCTACAATTACATACTGACTTGTAGAATCAGGCAGAGTAGACCAGTTGTTATACAAAGTCAAAGTAGTAGCAGTATTAGATTGTATTTTTCTTATTTGCCCTACTCCAGGACCACTGGAAATTACTACAAATTTGTCTTTCCATTGATCTGTAGTCCAAGTTTTAGTAGTATCATTGAGAATATTTAGACCATTATTGCCTGTAGATGTAGAAGCAACATAGTATACCTTGTTTGGAGCAGAAGGAGAGAGATAAAAGACATCTTCAGGATTGCAGCCTGGAGTCATTACTATAGGTCCATCATAGATAAACTCTGGATAATAGTTATTATAGCCATGATAAGACATCCAGGGAGCCAACAATCTAAGATTAGCATTATTGAAGTATAAGCTATAGTCTGTGAGAGAAAGTGGAATAGCTGACTTGTAAGAATAATAATAATTACAACTAGTATTACTATTAGTACCAGTAAGCATTAATGCAAAAGCATTGAAGATAGGGCTGGTGGAGGCGTAGTTACTATGTATACCACAGAACATAGGAGTTAAGCCAATAGTAGAACCTGCAGGATAGGCAAAGGATAATGTGTCTACTACCATTTGTGTACTGTTGAGAATCTGTGTAACAGTCACTAGATGTTGATTTGCAGAAGTAATACTATCTATAATAGAGTATCTGTAGCCTGGAATAAAACCTTCAGTTGATTGGACATTGATTGTCACATTGTTTCCTGTGGTAGCATTACTGGTAAGCTTAGTAACAGGAGATTTATAGAAAGGATCTCCCATTAAAAAACCCAGCATACCGTAGGAACTTCCACTCAGTGTCATAATAAAATTAACTTTTTCATCTCCAGCTAACCAAACATATACATTAGAGGCAGAGACATAAATTGAATAGTAATTGTATCCAGCTCCACTATGTGTTGAATTATTCCAATACCTGTAAGGTACGTAATATAACTTACTTGAATCCCATGATATATACCAATATCCATTTACTCCATTAATATTTTGTTTCTTTAGCACTATGTAGCTGCTTGATCTCATATCATCATATATACTCCAGCCCCAGTTTGTAGTAGCCTCATTTATAACTAGATTTGCTACATCTGCAGGAGTGCTTGCTAATTGTTTGACTATGTTAAATGTATAAGGCATAATTTCACCTCCTATGCCCAAGTGTCTCTATAGTAAATCGTTACCTGTGAATTACTAACGCCATTTACTGAAAGTGTAGTAAAACCAGGCTTTAAAGAAATATACGTTCCATCTAAATATATCGTTAAGTCAGTATTTCCATAAGCTATCCAATTTTCTATTATCAAAGAACCTTCCGTAATAGATTGTGAAAATGATAGAACATTGCTTCCATCACTGATAGTAAAATAACTGAAAGGAGCTTCAATTACTATTCTTGGATAAGTAGCTTTATTTCCAGCATTATAAAGAGTAGTCGTATCTCCTAGATTCACAATTTTTTCTTGTAAAGAGACTTTGTATCCATTAGCATTAAAAGTTGTAGAGACAGTGTATATATCCAAACCTATATGAGCGATTTCTAAGCTATTTAATGATGCTTCAAATGTATAGTAATTAGTATCACTTATGCCTTTAGCTTGATTAATTGAAGAAACGATATTGTTTAAATTTTCTATGCCATATACATCAAAATCACAAGATATACTGTAAGTATATCCAGTGCGAACAAGAAAACTTTGATTTGAAAATGGAATATAGGTTCCTTTGTTATATAACATTTGTCTTACAATGAAATTTTTTACCGGTAGCTGTTGCAAAACTGAATATGTATTGTCTAGCAAATCATAAAAATATACAATCATAACACACCTCTTATTTTATTTACCAAGAGATTGTCGTGCAATTGTAGAATCGATAATAAGTCTTGACTTGTATTAGTTTGTATGTTATAGACAATGTTAAAACCCATCTTAGACTGAGGGATTATGTATTCGGGTTCTTTTTCAGCAACCCAAGCAAGTGTCGGCTTAGAAACATAACCCCCTGAAGCAAAACCGCCAAGAGTAATTTCTGCAGTATTTCCAGCAGGATTAAGAGTTGCACTAATCTTACTTCCTACGTTCTTAAAGAAATCAAATATTTGCTTAAAGAAATTAATCACTTTTTGAAGTCCATTTAGCAAAGGTTCCAACCACGGCTTAATCCATTTCTCATAGAAACCCTCAAAGGCCTTTTTAATGCTATCCCAATGTTTTACTACTTCAATAATAGCCAATACTAAAAGTCCCAGTCCAGCAACTACAAGTCCTTGCGGAGTAAAAAGCATTCCAAGATTTGTAAAAATGTTTATCAAATTCGTTACCATCTGAATAAGTTTACCTAATACTCCTACACCAACTAAGAAAATAACTGCTTCAGCAACCATTTTCACGCCTTTTTCTACTTTGTCGGCAGGAATTTCATTAAATTTCTGTATCCAAGGTTCTACATATTTGTCAATCATATCTTTGATAACAGGTATCAAAACTCCACCAATTTTTTCAGCAATATCCATCAACTGTTCTTTCAGTTTACTAATTTGCCCTGCAAGTGTTTTTCCTTGTTCTTCTGCAAGTCCTTGAATATTAATAGAATGCGATAGAATTTCATTAACGAGCATTTGAGGTTGTTGTAGTTGTTCGTATTGCTTCTGTAAATCATTGAGTGTTGCGGTTAAAACAGCAGTTGAACTCTTATATTCACTAGTTGATATTTTACCTGCTTCATATTTTTCTTGGACTTTATCTAATTGTGTTTGTGTGTCTTCAATTTGTTTTTCAAGTGATTTCATTTTAGATTGAAAGTCACTTAAATCAATTCCATATCTTCTCAGAGCCATATAATTACCTTCAAAAACAGTTCCCATTCTTTGCATTGCAGTTGCCATATCAACTCCCATAGCAACTGAGAGATTTGCGGCTACCGGTAATAATTGCTTTATCGCATCAGTTGACAATCCAAACTGATATCCCATCCTCGCGGCAGAGGCGACGACTTCATCTGAAATTCCAGTTGTATTTTGCATTTGAGTTGCGAGTTGTTGAAGCGATTGATAAGCATCATCTGTATATTTTCCTGAAGCTTTCATTGTAGCCATTAATCCATTCCAAGCTTTCTCGCTATCTGCCGCAGCTTTTACCATAAAACCTAAAGCTCCACCAATAACAGTTCCAGCGGTCAGAAAAGGTTTAGTAATATCGGAAGTTTTCTTTCCGAAATCTTTTATTTTATCTCCAGCTTTATCTAGTTCGCTTACATCTGCTTTAATTTTTACAATCAATTCTTCAATATTCATTTCTTGCCTCGCAACTCTTTAATCCAATTGCGAATTTCTTCTTGTTCTAAAGCCTCCACATCTGTGCCTAACACTTGCAAATTAAAAAGGAATTTTTCTAAATCATCAGTTAATACATCACTCGGAAGAATACCGAAAGGTAAAACATTCTGACATAGCTCTACAAACCATTTCGGTATTCTTCTCCGAAAAAACTTCCAAGTAGGTTAGTAAGATAGATAAAATCATTAAAGTTTAAGTCTTCTATAGTCAGTCCCTCGGGTTCAACTATCTTTAGAAGTGAAATAAACTTTTTCAGTATTTTTGAAGTTTGTGTTTCTTCTAAAACTCCTGCATCTAAAAATTCTAGCGGAGTAGGGAATTTGATTTTAATCGCTAACCCGCTTGGTAATGTATATTCTTTAGTATTACTATATTTTGCTTTATATTCTTCAAGATTCATATCTCACCTATGTAGCGGTTTCGATAAATTCAATAGACATAAATTCTCCAGTATCGTTAGGTATAGCAACTCCACCAAAGCTCAAAGTCCAAATATCTTCAAAATTTCCACCAAGCTTAATCGAGGAGCTATCAATTGTAAACTTTGGCATAGTAATTTTGACCTGTTGCGGAATATCTCCAGTTCCAAGCCCTCTAGTAATCTGACCGTATATAACAAAGCTTCCTACTGGAGAAGCACCGCTCTTAATTGAAAGAGTTGTCGTTTGATTCGGAGTAGTTCCACTATCAGTCAAAGTTCCACCAGTGATAACTTTTAGAGTATCCAAATCTACCGCAGCATATTCAGTAGAAACTTTAGCTCCTTTTTGAAATGCAAAAACTGCTAAAATGCGGTCATCTCCCTCTGCTTGTTTCATAATTCCGTCAAAGTCAATCGATACTTTTCGTATTCCTAAAAATTGTGTTTCAGTTCCGCCATCAGGCGTAAAACTTGCTTTTCTAATACCCATCAATTCAATCTTATGAGTTAATGCCATTTATACACCTCCAATTAAAAATTCTAAATTTATATGAAATATGCCGTCTTCTTCGGCTAAATCTCGCCTTGCAAATAGCCTTGCAGATTTAAGGTTATAAATCTTGTCAATAACTTCGTCTACTAATTCTTCAACTTTGCTTTTTGTATAGATATCAACTGAAATTATTTGTTCATACATATTTAGCCCTGTATCGTCTCCATAAGCAAGTTCTCTTGCATTTATCGTATATACACTACAAACAGGCAAAACATCAAATCTAAGAGGATATGCAAAATAAACTCTGCTTCCAAAACTTCCGTTTTTCAAAATCTCAATTACATCAGCAACTTTCATTTTTCCATCTCCCTAAGAATAAAGTCCGTAAGCTTAACAATCCATTTCTGAAAGGCTGGTCGTAAATAAGGTCGAGGTCTCATTTTTTTTGTTCCAAATTCTACGTATGGAGCATAAAATACTCTTGTTCCAACCCAAACCTCAAATTCATTAGAAGGCTTATCAATTACATCTTCTTTATTCATTGCGTTAGCAACTACATCTTTACTCGTAGCAACAGCAATAGAAGACCTTAATCTTCCAGTGTCTACAGGGCATAAGATTGATGCTTCTTTTTGAATAGCAAAGCCAGTATCTACCATACCTTTTTTGACAGCTTCTTTGTCTTTTTGTAAGTATTTTTGTATATCATTCACAACTTTTTCTAAGTTTTGAAATTCAATTTCAAGTCCCATCTAAATTACATACCTCCGATATGGAGTTAAAATCTCTTCAATATCCATATCCAAAACATCAATTACGTCTTTATTGAAGTCTACTGACTGCATTACTTTGAGGTATTTAGAAGCCATTAAAAAAACTGCTATTTCTACATCCATTGGTAAAACATCAAAACCAGCCTCGTAAACAATACTTACAATGCTTTCATTGGAATATGAATGAGTAAAAATGATTTGTGAATTGATAAGATAGAAATCTTTTTCAATTGTTTGAAGCGTATCATCTACTTTTAGCTCAATAAGATTAAGCACTGGATAATGTGTTGGATAGATAATACGACTAAACCTATGATATTCTTCATATGCATCTTTTTGAAGTTTTCCTCCAAAATATACTTTTCCTATTTTTTCTTCAGCTTTTAAGAGAATATCATTTAAGAAATTATCTTTGCTAGTATCATTTTCATCTATACCCAAAAAGTTTTTAAACTTTGTAAGACTGGATAGCATTATTCCTCCTTAGTTTTAACATCTTTAGCTTTTATCATCTTATCTTTTTCAGGTTTCTTTTCGTATTTTTCAATAATTTCATAGTCTCCTTTACAAGCCTCTAAAACTTCATTGTCTATTTCATATTCTCTGTCTTTCAGAAATACATATTGTTTGTAGTGAATTTCTTTTAAAAATCTTACTTTCATTTATCCCTCCTAAATGGAGAGGAGGTTTTTCCTCCTCTCCCCATCAGTCATTATGAAGCTTTAGTCATTAAGACTGCGAAAGCACTTGGATAAGGTATGTGAATTGCAAATCTAAATGTTGCTCTTAGTTCAGTAAGGTCTTGTGAAAACTTTGCTTCCTTAGATACTGCAATCTGAAGTTCTTGTCTTGCTCCAAAGTATACTTGTGCGAAATCACCGAAAATCGCAAGAGGTTTGTCGGCAGTAATTGTATAAGGCATTACTTCTACAGTTCCAAGAGGATATCCAAGTAATTGCTTAGCAGGAATTTCAACTAGTGGTCTATTATTGCTATCTTTTAGTTGGTAAATTGCTCTCAAAACTAATCTATGCATTACCCAAGAAGGGTTGATGTTGTAATCATCTGATATTGCAGTAATAGTGCTTATTAAAGCGTCATAGTCAATTCCAGTTGTTGAAGCAGTTCTTACGGTAATGGTGTTAGCAGTATTTAAAATTCCATTAAATGGATCACCACTTCCAATTGAACCTGTAAGGATAATTCTATCCATTTCTTTGCCATATGCTCTACCGAGTAAGTTTACAAGATAGCTATCTACAGCACCGCCAATTGTTGCGTCCGCTAAAAGTTCATTGGAGATATCAGTTAAAGCCATCCCTTTCTTAACAGAGACAGCGGTCTGAGTTAATGTAGGTTTTGTTTCATTTGGTGCAGTTGCTTCGCCGGGATAAGAAAAAGTAATTCCACTTGAAACACCAGTGAAGTATGCCTGATTACTTCCTAAAGGAATTCTCGTTACCTTTGGATACACTACTGCACTTTGCATTGCTACATCAAAAATTCTATCTACATATTGCGGTGCTACAAGATATCCACCAGCACTAGCAGTCCCTTCAACCATTGCTTTTATGTTCTTGGTTAAAAGTCCAGGCTCTACATCATAGACTTTTGCATTTTCTACATATTCCTTTAATGCTTTCTTCATTTCATCAAGAGTAATATATTTACTATTGACCTCATTCAGTATTCTTTCTGAAACTTTATCAATTACTTTCTCGGCTGATTTGTCAATGATTTCATTTTTTAAAGCTTCTAGTTCTTTAATTTCCATTTTTGCACCTCCACTATAAAATTTGTTTTAGTTCATTAAGTATCTTTAAAATCTCTTTAGTGTCTTGTTTGATCGTCTCTACTGAGACGCTATTTTGTTCGACACTTTCGAGATTTAAAAGTTCTTCAAGTTCTTTTTTAAGAGATTTAAGATTATCTACCATGCTATTGATGCCTTCCACTACACCCTTGATTTTTTGTCTGTTAGCTTCACTTAGAACTCTTCCATATTTCATTGCAAAATCCTCATTTAAGCCACAAGCCTTCAGAATTTCTTCATCACTTGCATATTCTTTGTGGAACTCTGGTGGTTCTTTATCAAACTGCTTATAGTGTTTAGCTAAATGGTTGTAAACTCCTTCTTTGTCAGAATCAGGAATATTTACTCCACCCCTCGCTCCTAATAGAGCAGCCATAGCGGCGGCAA
>JAVZCX010000024.1:0-11595 GCA_038874185.1 Candidatus Micrarchaeia archaeon | reverse complement strand
ATATGTTGAAAATTCTACTGTACTAGATCCGCTTCCAGAAACTATTAATAAATTTCCATCTTTATCTTTTATATAATTAAATGTTCCATGCATTACAGTTCCATCAGGTGCTGTATATACCCCCACATATTTATATGGTTCATTTATTTGTGTTACTGAAACCCCACGTGTTACAAATGTGCCTGATTGTTCCCTATACCCTTTCTCAACAACCGTTAAATCCTTAAATACATCTTGCCTTCCCCTTAATGCGGATTTAAAATCATAAAACTCACTTGCTCCACCTCTTTTGGTATGAGCCAGTCCAAATTTTCCAGTAGAAGGATCAAAAGAGAAACTTGCTATATCTCCTGCCTTTGCATTAAAGTTTTTATATCCTAATAAATGCATTTGCTGATTTAACCTTTGAGCCATTTGTTCATTTAAAGCAATATTTTGTAAACCATGTTTCTGTCCAAAATATGAGAATCTATCAATACCCAAATTTTGAGCTATCTGAGCTGTAACCACAGCTGACTGAAATGAATCTTCCAATCCTGCTTGCTTTATTTCTCTTTGAACATCTTTAAAGTCTTTCCCTGTAATATTTTCAATTGCTTTCATTGCATTTACATCACCTGCTTGAGCTTTTGTAAAGTAGACACCAAAATCTATAAAATCTTGTTCATTTGCTATTCCTTTTTGGTAAGCATCATATACTCCATATCTTCTCAAAGCCTCAAGCCTCGACATGAAATACTCAGCCTTGGCTATATCTCCACCAAAAAATCTATTCGCTATCTCCTGCTTTGTCATGCCTGAACCTATTGCTGAGGCTATCTCAGCAAAACGAGCAGAAGTAAGACTTTCAAACCCATGTCTATCAATAGCCATCCCCGTTCCTATTCCACTTGCTGCACTACCCAACAAACTTCCTCTTGTAGCCTGTGCTATTTTCGCCATTCCAAGTTCATTTCCAAATCTTGCACCACCTGCCATCTCTCCTGCTTGCTTTTGAACAAGTCCTCTCATAAGCATTCCCGATCCTCCCATCATCGCTGCTGTATTAGCCCATGTCTGTGTTGGTAAAACTTCACTCTGAAGAACCCCACCTGTATTTCTAATCAAACTACTACCATAAGCAGCACCACTACTTTGTGGCATTGCTGAGATAGAACCTGCAAGCATGGCAAGTGCAGTTCCACCGAATTTAACCAGCATGCCTGAGATTACAGAGGCAAGCATAAGTCCTGACCAGCGAAGTGCTCCAAATGTGGCTGCCACTTTTGCTGAATAGCCAGGCCATGCAAACATTGATGAGATTCCTAATTCGCCTTGATTTGTTTTTATAGCAGCAGATGCTTGTTGAGCAAGATCAACACCGAAGGCATGTATTATTGCATCTATTATCCCCCACATTGCAAGCCATACAAACATTCCAAGACATAGAGATAATGCTCTACCTAACAGTGGTGTTGCAGCAAAAAGAAGTATCATAGGAGTTATACTAATAGCAACTGCTGTTAAAGACTCCTTTAAAACAGGAATCCATGAATTTGCATGAACCCCAAGTCCTATAAACTGAGAAGTAGTCTGGCTTGTAGCCATAAGAGTCATTGCAACTCCAGGAGAATCTGAAGCAACCACATATTTCATAATTTCTGCCATTATCATTTGTCTAAAAACATTACCAAGATCACTCTGGTTTGGAAATACAGACTGGACAGACGATAATATCAAACTTTTGCAAGTATTAAAAGAAGCTACATTTGTTACATCAAAGCCTCTGGATGCACAGGTAGCTTTTAATCCTGCATTTAATGCCCCATCATTTCTTGTTATATGGTCATTAATAGTATTAATAATTAAAGTTCCTGCAACAGTGCAGGTTACAGGTTCTCCTGTAGACTTAGTGATGTACTCTTTTGTATACCACCATGGATTTTTGCTCTGTTCTATAATTTCGTTAAATTGCATTTCACCGTTGGCTATCTTATCAATAGTAAGAGTGGTGCCTTCTCTGAGTATTTCCATATATACACAATTTTTAATATATTCTCCTATAGTATCCTGAACATTCATAGGCAAATTAGCCCTGAATAAAGGAGGGTCAATCAATTGCCAACCTGTTCCGCCTGCGTTTAATCTGTAATCAGACGCAGGATCAGCAGATGTGCTTATAATATCTATAAATCCCTTTTCTATTTTGTTAAGTAATCCCGCTGATGTTGCCACTATAAGAGGAATTCCATTTATCTCTTGCGGTCCTCTATTTAATGCTTCATCGTAAATAATGAGCTTTTCCTTTGGGAGAATAAAAGCAGTATATATCGCCATACCTGCAAGAACAGGAACCGCCCACGAAATACCATTATTTTTTGCTCCCGTAACCGTTCTAATATATGTCGCTATAAATATTCCAAGAGCTCCCAAAACAATTACAGAAATAAAAAGTCCTTTATAGTTGTTATCTGAAAAAATTAACCCAACTCTTGTCCATGCTTTAACTGCAGAATCATATCCATTGTGAGTTATATATTCCCACGTTCCTGCCTCAATAAATGAAGGAGTTAATAGTAATATCAGTTGAATAGCTATAAAGTAAAGGATTAATACTTTTTTCATCTTAAAGCCCTTTCTGCAACTGTTTTGCCAACTTTGGAGGCAACTTCTCCAAACACAATATCCTCAAATCGCTTATAAAGACTTGCCATCTCAAGAGATTTCTGTGACTCACCTAAACTTTTAGCATAAATTTCAGACAAAACTTGAAACCCCTGATACATTCTGTTTCTTAAGTTATCTGCTTCATACATAAGACTTACATCTACATTGCAGAGTCCGTCTTCTGAAGGATTATTAGTTTTTGATGCTGCATCTTTCAATTTGTCAACAAGTTTTGATACATTTGTAAAAACATCTGTGTAAGCTTGATAGAGTAGCCCTTTTGCAACAGGATCAGCTGAAGTGCTTAATATAGAAGTATCTCCAGTAGCAACTGCGTATCTAACAAGTAAATGAACAGGCAGAGGAGATAGTTTAACAAGGTTTTGATAATCGGAATAATTGTCAACACTAGAATTTTTTGTTTTTGACCTTGTATATGCAGTTGTTAAAACATTTACAACTTTTATATTTAAAGATTGTGCACTTTCAGGCACGCACTGCCCGTTGGGGGAATCTTTTTTATAAAGCTTTCCTTCTTTTAACGCTTGGAAAACATTTTCTGAACATGCTGGTTTAAGATCAGCATAAGGGAAAGAACCTGATTCAATTATTATAATATCTCCAATCATTGCTCTCATTATTGGAGCAATATCTGAATATCCACCTTGAGACGCTAAATAATCAATCAAGCTATTTTTGCCAGAAGTAACTAACTGACGAAGCTCTGCAGAACAACCCTCATACTGAGCAGAAGGAGGAATTTTTCTGCCCGTTGAATCTTCAACGCTATCTTTCTTTTTGGTTAAGCTCTTATAAAGCGATGTAAGTCCCGTTGTTTCTATTGCTGCCTGAGCCGCATCAACAAATTGCTTTTCAGGATTACCTTTAGATAAATCAATCGTTGTAAAAGGTTTCATCATAGCACATTCGTTTAACTGTATAGAGTTTAAAGCATTAATTATATCCTCCGTCTTCCCTATTATTCCTTCTAACTGAGAACTTAAAGTGTTTAAAGCAATCTGAAATGCCACAACAGGGGCTGCCTGTATCAGTCTTTGAAATTTCTGCACAAGATAATCAAAATTTGTGAATCCAAAGCCACCCAAAAAAGCATCTATACCACCGCAACCCGCTTTTATTCTTGGTGCTTCTATGCTAAACAAATAATCTGTTGACGAAGGAATTCTTGCACTAAAGGAACCTGCGGTAAAGTAACCTCTTTTCTGTCCTTCAAAGTAATTAGGACCAGAGGATACCTGTTGGTCAAACCATTGATCCAACCAACCAGCTGAAGCAGATGAAGCAAAAATTAATACTATAAAAAAAACTGTAATTATTTTTTTTATCATTTTACCCCCTCTTTATATAATTTTTAAAAATATTACTCTGCGAAAAATATGCCTCTCTATATATAGGGTACCTCAGAGTATCCTTATTGAATAAGGACTTTTGAAGGAGAATATAAAACTATATGAAAAAAGAATTTTTCTGACAGAAAAATTATACAAAACCATACTCTTCAACATATCGTTTAAAAGCAAACCTGATAAATTTTTCATACTTCTCAATATGTTGAACTATCTTTTTTAGTATTCCGAAGTCCTCTTCTGTGAAATAAATTGAAACAACAAAATTATGACATTCTTTTCTCAATAAATATGGAAAAATGGTGTCAGAAGATAAGTTTATGATAAAATCACCAACCTGATATTCCATAGACTCCTTTGTTTCAGGAATTGTTTTGATTAACAGGAAAAACTCAACCAGATCAAAAAGTGTCATTTGTATGTGAATTTGCTTTTGTTTGAAATCTATAATACACCCTCTGTCTGAGTAACTTTCATCCTGACCTGCAATGATGTGGAAATCATAATTTTTTTCCCTGATCATAGCAGGAATATCTGAATTCTCCAGTTGAATTTCTTCAGTAAGAAAATTTAAGTCAGGAAACCAGATACTGCTAATTTTTCTTTCTTTGTTCAGGCAAGAAAGCCCCACATAATACCCCCATGGCAGTAAAAGAGAAGTAATAATTTCACAATCTTTATCAGACATTTCAAAATCACCATCTCTAAATAAGTTAACCAGTTGGCCTACTATATACATTCCAGATTTTTTGATAGTTTCAGGCATGTTTGAATTGTTTATTAATTCAACGAATTTTTTATCCCCACCAAGAGTGTTTATATTCTTGATTTTGCAGTTTCTGTATATATATTCAAATATAGCAATTAAATTCCTGACAAAAATTGGATTTACAGATAAAGGACATTCAACAGACCTGAATATAAGATTCAAAATAAATTCGATTTCGTATTTAGAAAGTGTTTCATTCAAATCAATTTTTTCTCTAATTTTTGATAGTCCTTTTCTGTAATCAGAAAAAATAAGCCCTCGCCCGGTTTCAAGCCAGATTTTTGATATACCGGTTTCTTTCTCAAGTAACTTCAGAGTCTGTTCGTCTGGCTTTCGGTATGAAGTCTCTAAATTGCTCAGGAAACTTTGAGAAAGCCCCAGTAAAAAAGCAAATCTAGCCTGAGACATATTCAAAAGTCTTCTGACTTCTCTAAGCCTCATTCCTATATTCATATCACTTATTCCTCCAGAGTTTTTGGATAAAAAATTATTAACAGACCAAGATAATTGAATGAGATTTAAAACGAACTCAATTTCATATTTAGAGAGTGCTTTTTTGCAATCCATTTTGTCTTTAATATAACTCAAACCCTTACGATAGTCTTTGAAAATAAGCTCTTTTCCACCCTTTAACCATTCTTTTGATACGCCAACCTTTTCTTCAAGCACTATCAATGTTTGCTCAGATGGTTTTCTAATTTTGGATTCAACTAAAGCCAAAAAACTTCTATTAACCTTCAAAACGCCAGCTAACTTTTCTTGCGACCAACCCAAAATATTTCTAAGTTCTTTCAGTCTTTCCGCTATAACCATTATTTATCTTAAAAATTATAAACTTTTAAAATTTTATTAATTACTACTTGGTTATTAGTGATTAGTCCCACTTCGTTTCTAATAAACGCTTTTGCTTCATTAGAAGCAGATAAATATTTATAATAAGCATTTGAAAGCCAATTTAAACTACTTACAACAAGCTCTGAATCATCTATAACAATAATTTTGGAATGAGTAAGCGTAGGCATTTTTTTCAAAACTACTGTGTTTAGACTTCGTAACATTTTTTCTGCTTCTGGGTCTAATGTGTCATCTACTGAATAGCCGTATATAATATTAACTTTTATGTTCTTATCTGCTAAATTCTTTAGTATAGAGAAAGAAAAACTTTTTAAATTATCTACTTTTATCCACGGAGAAACTATCATTACCTTGTTTTTTGCTTTTTTAGGAATAGATTTAAAGTATTCAATATGAGAAAACGCATCATGAAGAGCTAAAACCGAACCGTCTGACTTTTGAATAAAATTAACAATTTCTCTTTTTTTATTTAATCTGTCTGAAGTTTCATCAAACTCTACACAATCAATAAATATTCCATGATTTTTAATAAACTCTATAGCTTTAGAAAAATACCTGGTGGTTGACATTAATTTTTTATATGAACCTACAAGGATAAATAGATTTTTTGCCCGTGAAACTGCTACATTTAATAGATTGGGTGCTCCATCAATAAAACTCACTGAATCAGTATCTCTAAACACAACTGAAGACATAATTATCACCGAAAGCTCTGATCCTTGAAACTTATGGATTGTTCCAATATGGCTGGAAGGTATTAAATCCTTTAACTCCTTTTGTAAAAGAAATTCCTGATTTACATAGGGGGTTATTATACCTACTTCTTCACTTAGATTATACCCAACCCTTTCCAGTTTTTTACAGATTGCTTTTACTGCAAAAGCTTCTCCTAAATTGGTATTTTTGTAAGGGCCAGGTAATCCTTCTACATCATAGAATATGAGATTTTTCCCTCCCATTTCATCAATTTTCTTTTTATCCTCTCCTTCTAAAAGTGGTGTAGCAACATATAATTTTTTATAACCTGCAATCTTACAGAATAAATTGGCAATAGAGGGTTGACATCTTCTATGATAATCAAGAAAAACAGCCTGACCGATATTAGAAGGCTCTGGATTCCCAGTCTCACATCTTGCAGTTCTATGATAAACAGAAATTAAAGCAGGAGAATATCTATTTAAACTTTTATAATCAGTCCCATAAAACTTTTCATGAAAACACTCAAGAGTATATCTATCAAGAGGCACTACAGGTTCTAACTGTAACGGGTCTCCCACACAAACCACAAAGTTTGACCAGTAAATTGCAGGATACGATAAATGTGGAGTTGCCATGCCTGCTTCATCTATAAACAACAAATAAATGGGTTTAAATTTCTTTTGTAAAAATTCCTGTTGTTTCCCTGTATAACCATTGCCTTGATAAATAAACTTATCAAATAAAAATGGAGAAGAATTTAAACTGGATAAAAATATAGGACAAACAAGAGAAATTAACCGATAAAATTTTTCAATCCCAATACTTACAATTTCATTTCTCGCCCGATATGAATCCTGTGAAAAAAGCTGAATGAAAAGTTCAAGACATCTAATAACTTCATTACTATTAATATATGCATAGTATTGTAAAAATTTCATGGACAACAAAAACATAGCCCTTGTTCTTAAATAATAAGTTTTTCTCCAAAGCTCAAATACACCATCCTGCATTGTTGCATATTTAAACATTGGATCAAGTTTTAATTTTTCAAGTTTCTCTAATAAGTTGTCTCTTTCCTGTTTTATTGTGTTTAATTTACTAAGCTCATCATTTAGATTAAGAAAATCAATTAACTTATCATATATTTCCGGGTATCTAATCAGTTTTTCATCTACAACTTGATTAACCAATTCTTTAGTTTCTTTTATTTTTTGGTAAGCTATATCTAAACTATTAATAATTTCTTCCTTTTTTAAACTGTACGTAATCTGAAATTTTTCAAAAAACTTACTATTTGCCGCCAGAAAAGAACCAAGCATTTTTTCTTCCTTTTTGGTAAATATGTTGATGATTTTATCTAATACAGTTCTATTTTTAAAGTAAACTTGTAAGTTTATAACATCTTTTTCTAGAGATGAATTTACTATATCTAAAAAATCATCAAAGTCTAAATTAGAAACCGAACTTTTTCTAAATTTTTCTAACCAATTTTTATGGTTATTACATAAATCTTTTACTAGCAATACATTTTCTGGGACAGAATAACTGAAATCTTTCCAGAGTATTTCCTTAATTTTTTGAATTTCAATAGTTAAATTATTAATTTTATTGTCTAAATCAGGATAAAGATTATCTATTTCAGTAAGAGAAAGCTTTAAATTTTGATACTTTTCTTTTAAATTTTTTACTCTTTGAAGACGACCCTGAAGTCTGTCATAAAAAGACAACAATCTTTTTTTAACTTCTTGAAATTTAAGTTGAGCTTCTTCAAGATTTACATCCTCCAGATGTTTTTTTAATCTTTCAAATCTTGCTATAGATATTGAAAAATCTTCAGATTTTTGCCCTCCAACATAACTAAAATAAAATCCACCATTTTCATAAATCTCAAATCCTTTAAAATTTTCTTCCCTTTTAAACTCCCGTGCAGTATTAGTAACAGCTTTATTTGCAGTTGAAGAAATAAGAATTATTGAAGAATAATCAACTCCATATTTTGCAATAGACAAAGCTCTCTGAGTAAGAGTATGAGCTATTAAAGCCATTAAAACAGTTGTTTTACCAGTCCCTGGCGGCCCCTGGGCTGCAATTAGTTTCTCTCCTGTAGCATACTTTTGCAATAATAGAGCCTGACCAGGGCTTAACGAATATTTATGAAAAGTTCCCGACCATACTTCCTCAGAAGGTATATTGTATTCATCAAAACTCACTTTTTGTTCACCATAAAGGTATTCATAGGCTGGGGAGTCTTTATCACAAATAGGATCAAATTCTGATGATTGAAGAATACTTAATTGTTTCTTAATTTTTTCATTCTGTATAAGATTGAAATTTTCATCAAGAATTAGAAAATCAAAAAAGGAAACCTTTACTCCTCTTTTCTGGAAAATTTCCAGTCTATTTTCACACCAAATTTTCAGTTTCTTATAAATATCCTCAAAAGTTGTTTCATCATCCAGATCAAGAATCTCTCTTAAGGCAGTAACAAAAGATTTTCCAGAGAATATAATATCAAATTCTTCCTCGTCAAAATTTAATATGTTTCTAAAAACAGGACGGCATGGTATATAATCAACATAATCCTCTAAATTAAATTCTTTTACATACCACTTAATTTCAGTGTCTTCATTAGAAATTGCAGAAATTTTATCTTCGCCTGAATCAAGCTGTTCAGAATCTTTTCCAATATTGTATTCTACTTTACACATTAAAATATCAACTATCTTTTCTGAGAAAGGAAAAACAAAAAGAGGATAAAACTTTGTCTCTTTAGAAGTTCGCTTTTCAATAAGAGGGAAAAGCAAATAAAAATTTTTATGCTGTTCGTCGTTATTTCTTTGTTCTGCTAAATAGTCAATTAATTCTCTATCATGAAAACTTATTTTTAATCTGTTTCCCTCAGGAATAACAATAGAACCTGTTTTGTCTAGACAATATAATTGATAATTCTTAACACTATCAACTTTTATTTCTAAATTAAAAACTTCTTCAAGCTCTAAATAATATTTCCACGAATCAATTAAACTTGAATAATCCATTATTTCTTCCAAATCTGCTATTACTGTAAGTGAGCGATTTTGAGCATTCTAAATGAATCCAAATTTTTCAACATAACAACTCTGTAACCACTGCCAGAGTTTTTTGTTTTCCTGGATTCTCTTAAAGCATTCTTTAACCAGGTAGAATTCATCAAGAGAAAAAGAAAGTACAATATTTTTTTGCTTAATATTAGCAAGTTTTTTAACCTCAGCATAAAAAACCTCATAATCAAGCACTCTCCTTTTCTCATCGTTCTTAACATTCAAAATTGCAGTAATAAAGCCAAATAAATGTTCTTTTTTAAACTCAATAAGTCCCTTTCCTGTAAAATCAAATACAAAATAACCATAAAAATTGAATAGTTTGATTTTTTTATTTTCTACTACCATTTTTGGAATCTGTTTTTCATCAAACTCTTTTCTCTTTGTAAGAGAACTAAAATCAATATAAACACTTTCAAGAGGAATAAGTTTGTGTTTTTCATGCATGGCAGATGCTACAAAAACATATATACCCCAATCATAGATTAGTTTTTGCAACTCTTCATGTAAATCCTTAGTTATGTTAAAATCTCTATCAATAATGTGATTAGTCAACGCCGCAAGCATCTCATTCATCAGCCTACCCCAAGCCATGCCTTCGTTTTCTATTGCTTTTATGTATTTTTCTAATTCATTTTCTTCCACTAGGGAAAATTTAAATAAAACTTCTAAAACATGAATACCAATGTTTTTTGATATGAAAAAATCATCAAAGACTGAGTATAAGTTTTGTATTTGTGAAAGAATATAGTAAACTTCAGCAATATTATAGATATTTTTTGCTCGCAGAAACTGAACAGCTTTTTCGGAATCAGCGAAAATTTGAAAACAGTTACTTTCAAGAAAATAGTCAGGATTAATCCCAAAACGCTTCTGTAAAAAAACAATAATCTCATAAGGAAAAGATTTAGTTTTTTTGCCTCAACATTTGCTAAATAAGAACGACTAATATTGGATAGCTGAGCAAGTTCATCTTGCTTGATTCCTAAAATCTTTCTCACAGTTTTAAGCCTCTTAGCAAAATCCATTTCGTCACCTCTTACTATATATAATACAAAAACTTTCTTGTCGTAACATTGTCGTAATGTTGCATGGTAACAGAAGGGGTTATGCAGATGGAATAGGTCACTTTCCTCATTTTATTTTTGCTTCCCTGACAGACCTTACTGTTCTTCCTCTACTGGCAAACTCTTGAGATTCTGCAGTATCCACTGAGGCTCTTCTACCAATGTGTAAACATATCTTGCAGAATAAAACTCTTTACCTGTTGTATCCTGATAAGGAAGTATCATCACCCTTACAATCTTTGGTGGTGCAAGAAGTGGTGTTCTGGGTTCTTTAAGTAACTGAGACAATTTTGTAAATAAAGCATCCCTGTATGTATCCTCTACAGGAGAGTATTCGGATAATTGGTCTTTTTTAGGCTTTTGTTCCTCAAGAGTAATTGGCTTACCTGTTACTGATTCCTGATAGGCATGCTGAATTGAGACACATTTGCCATTTTCCATAATTGGACATGTAAAGTTTTCACTGTAAGGATTCATGGCTGATGCACAACCAAAGGTTATTGTTGAAATTGCTGCAAGCAAAAACTTTGTTCCTTTTTTAATTAAGGTCTCCATACTTTGCCTCTCCTTTCAAAAGTTTCTTGGTTTGTATTATTGGTGTTATTTTCTTTTATGGTTGTCTCTGAATCACTTTCAGTCTGCCTACTGTTCATATCTTGAAAAAACTCTGCATCAGTTGTTTTCTGTGAAACAACTTCTACTTTCATCTCAGCAAAAACTGTTCCGCAAAATCTACACTTAAGAGCATCTTTTTTGATTAATTCTTTACACATAGGACATGGCATTGTATCAGGTGGAATGATATTTTGAACTGTAAACTGTTTTTGTGCTTCTATTATTGCTGCCTGCAATACTTCAGGCTTTGCAATTAAGTTTGCTTTTGTAAGTCCAAGCTCAGCTGCAGACTGAATGAACACTCCACCATAGCCAAATATTCTACCCAAAATATCTTTGGAAAAAGTGATATTATTGATTTTATCAATAAGCGTTTCTTTTGAATAGAAAACCACAATCCCTCTCTCATCAATAAATCTTTTGTTGGTTACCACCCAAATGTTAAATTTTCTTTCAAAATGAACATAAAGCATTACAAATACACCTAAAACAATTCC
>JAVZCX010000023.1:0-11778 GCA_038874185.1 Candidatus Micrarchaeia archaeon | reverse complement strand
GTCTTAATTCAGTTGTATTTTCATTTAAAGAGTACTTTATCTCAAGAGGATTTCCAGTTATTATTGAATTTAATGCCACATCATCATGCATTAAAATGCCGTTCGGCCTTGTTGGAAATCTGACAGGAAGAGAGATCCCGGTAATTTCAGTTAGGTTCTCTACCTGGTTCAAAGATTGAACATAAAGCCTTCCATAAGATCTTGAAACTCTTGTGCTGTCTGGGAATTTGAATTGAGAGCTAAATATGATCATCTGCTTGTTTATGGAACCATTTACAGGAATGGTCTTCTGTATTCTTGAAAGACCATAACCCCATTTTCCATTTACTATCGCATCTGCAAGCTCCTCTGCAGACTTCTCACCTGAAAATTGCCACCAGAAATCTATTGTGGTTGGTATAAAATATGCAAACCCATCTCCGCCCCATTTAACAGAGAAGCCCCCAGGTTCTCCTGTCACTGCTGGACGGGTTGATGTAGCCCCTACCGCCTTTACAGAATACAATGGATTCCTGAATGAAAAGAATGATGGCTGATCTGTAGCTTGATCAAATGAAAGCTGCCAGCTTGCTATCTTATCAGGAGATAACGGCTGCGGGTTTGGAGAATTGGAATAAAGAATACTGTCTGTTGGTTTATAACCTATGTAGATTACAACGTTTCCATTTTCAACAAAGCTTTTTAGAGTGAAATTTGCATATTCCTCTCCAACAAATACGGCTGGAAGATAGCCTGAAGGAACCACTAAAATTATTTTTCTTGTGGATGGCAAAGAGACAAGTTCATCTATAGTTATTTCTGAAAGGTATATTCCTTTCTTCTCAAGCTTGCTCTTCAAAACAGAATAGAATTGAGGATAGTTTGATGCAAATTGGTAGTTTGGAACTCTTAATATATAAACATCATTTGGGATTGGATTCTGCTGAATAACCATATCCAAGCTTATGTTTGTAGCATTCTGGGAAGAAATTTCAACTAAGGCAAACCATCTTGTCTTGTCAAAAGAAGAATCAAGATAGCCTGAGCTCAATACATTTACTGAAAGAGTTGGTTTTGGTATTTCCTTTACTGGAGGAGTTACAGGCACTGAAGGACCAGTGTAATAAATGAAAAGAAAATATCCTCCGATCGCCAACAGGCATAAAAAGAATACGATTATGAAATTCATTATTGGAGAGGGCATTGCCCTTACTGGTTTCATTGGCTTGAGTTCTTTTTTCTCACCATACTTCTCCTTTGGCTTGAAGAAGGATGATAATGAATCTAATATAATCTGTGGGGTGAGTTCAGTTGTCTTTTTTACGAATCTCTTGATAGGTATGAACATCTTTCTAATATTAAACTTATATACTGCCCTGTGTACCTTTGCAAATTTTCTTTGATCTGTTTGATTTTTATCATCTTGCATACCTATCCTCTTTATGTGAACATCAAAAATTCAAATCAACAATAGCATTTGTTATTCTCTCTGCACTAAATAACCTTCTCTTACCATTTTATTAAGTATCTCTTCTACTCTTTGCTCACTAACCTTATTTATTCTAGCGAAATCAGAAATATTTATCTCATAATTATGTTCATCCAGCCAGGTCTGTATCCTTGAGATGAGAACATCGTCTGAAACCATCTCGAGTTCCTTTATCCTAAGCATCAACTGATTCTGCTGTTCCTTTAGCTCTATGTTTGATTTCCTGAGGCTTTCGTTTGCAGCTGTTACTTCTGCAAGCTGCTTCTTTATCCTGTCGCACTCTTCCTTTACCGAATCGTATTTTGAGAAAAGCTCCTCATAGGTAGAAGAGGTATATTCCAAAAGACGTGACAGGAAGTTGTCAACAACCTGATAAAGCTGTTTGTGGTTAATGAAATAAACATTCTCAAGAAGAGTTACAATATTCAAAAAGTAGCGAAGTATTTCTAATCTTCTTTTCTTTGGACTCTCATCTGGATTATAGCTGTAGATTATTTCTATATTATCTGGATTGAGATAGGTTATGGAAAAAAGATATGGGTTCTTTTGAATGTCTCTTCTCTCGATATTGATTGCTGCTATCCCTGTTTTTGTTTCTACTATGTCTAAGAACTGCAATGGTGAAAGTGCATCTATTATTTCCTGAGTTCCTTTGAGCATCTTTGCCTCTATCCTAAATCCCTCAATGAATGGTTCTCTTGATGAAACCTGTTGATCTTTCTTATCCAATGAAACCATTTTATCTCCTCTTTACTTTTTGCTTTGCTTTTAATGGCTTTGTAGTTTCTTGTTTTTTCTCCTTAGAAATCATTTCTGAATGTTCTATTGCAGGGAAATATCTGAACAAAGAAACAAAAACCAACAATATGAATAGTAAAATGACCATTGAAATTGTAGCTGGAATGAAATTGAGAGAGTTGTTGAGTAAAGCCAGTATTATTGCTATAATCGCTATAACTGCAACCACTGCCGCTATCTTTACTATGGATGATTCAAATTCTTTTCTTCTTTTAATTGCTTCTTCAAGGTGACTTTCACATACTACAAGCTCATTTTCTGCAGCTACCTTAAAGAATCTCTTCAGGTTCCTTATGGATGAGATAACTATGTCTTCCTTGACTTTCTTGTAATTTCCTCCCTTAACTTCTTCTTTTCCAATTATACATACTTTAGCCATTAAAATCCCTCTATAAGAATATACATAAATACGAATATACAAGTATATTTATGTCATTATTCTAATGTTATTTGGGTTAATTCTCTTTCCCCTACTCCTGTCTTTTTCTGATCTGCTCTTGTAAATATGTTTATAATAGTACTATCATCGATCCCAAGTTCTCTAAAGAACATTGTAATTGTTTTTCTATTAACTCCGCTCCTTTCAAGCTCTATAACGAATTCTATTGCATCAATGTGCTTTGCCTTCTTTTCAATAAGCGTAGATATCTCTTCTACTCTTTGATCACTTAGTCCCATTTCTCTTAATCTCTTCTTGAATGCTGTTCTTTCCATTGAAAAACTCTTTGGCATTGTCTCATCCCTTCTTTGTGCTTCTGTAAGCACAGATAAAATGTCAATAAAGTAATCAACTATTGGCTCTTCACCGTCAATCTTCTTAAGTATGAATGTTTCACTGAATGGAGTGGTTTGTTCATATGCCATAGAAATCGCAGCTTGTCCAACTCCAAAACCTAGAATCTGTTGTCTTATGTAGTTACTAAACCTCAATGAATTCTGCAAGTAATCAAGATACTTTTCAAACTTTAATCTTAACATGATTACTGTTCCTACATTGCTGAATATTACTTCACTTATGTCTGTTGGAGTTTGTGATGCAACTATCAGTGCAAACTGATACTTTCTTCCCTCTCTTACAATCATAACTGCATCGCTATTCTCATCCTTCGAAATTTTCCAAGCTTCGTCCAATACAACAAGAAGTTTTATTCCCTTCTCTGGCTTCCATCCTTCCATTCTCATCTTTTCTTTTATGAATTGAAGGATAGTAAGGGCTGCAAGCGCACGGAAAGTTTCATCTGGCAGTCCTGAAAGATCGATTGCAACAAGACCAGATGTAAGAAGTTTGTCAAGATCTATAGTAGACTGTTCTGCAAAATAATCATCTCCTTCAAGAGTAAACTTCTTTATCTTATAAATTGCATTCTGAAGTTCTGCAGGAAACTCATATGTACCTGTCTCAAGCATTTGTTGTAGAATTTTTTGAACGTCTTTAAGAGTAGGCGGCCTTAAAGGATTTCCCAGGGCATCCTTCTGGTCTTTTTCTGAAAGCTTGAATCCTGCATTCAAATATGCCTTTTCTATTGCCTCTTCTATGAGTCTTCTCTGTTCTGGATACTGGCCTACATCTGTAAGTATTTCAAGTGATCTTATTACTTGTTTTATTCTATCTGAAGGCTTCATGCCTCCAAGGTCCAAAAGATTTAGATAAGAACCTCTTCCAAGAGCTACTACAACCCCATTGACCTGTTTAACCCATGCCTTATACTCTCCTGCCCAGTCAATAATGATTGCATTTGCATTCCATACTAGTGCTGCCCTAAGAAGGAATGTCTTTATCAAATAAGATTTACCAGAACCTGTGATTCCTGTTATTGCGATA
Source organism: Candidatus Micrarchaeia archaeon (assembly GCA_038874185.1). Classification (GTDB taxonomy): domain Archaea; phylum Micrarchaeota; class Micrarchaeia; order CABMEP01; family CABMEP01; genus DTQF01. The sequence goes on along the minus strand of JAVZCX010000023.1, from coordinate 7,690 downwards.
TGTGGGTTTGTTAATCTCTTGAAATTCCAATAGAAGGGGACATTAAAAACAGCAGTCCTTCCTAAATATATTGAATCCTTTGGATCACTCATTAGATATTCTGCAGGTGGTTCTGGTGGACTGACGATGATAGTTCTTCTTCCTATATCTGTATTCTGAACATCGTTTATCTTTAAATCACCCATCTATTCACCAATAAAAATAATTTATCAGACTATGCCTCTATAAAATCTTTCAATGCCTTTATTGTTGGAGGAACCATATGTTCAAGATCATAACACTTCATCATATCTTCTCCATACAAATATGATACCTCTACATTAAGAGCATTTGCAAGCAATGTCTTTATTTCAGCTGCCTGATTCTTTGCTACTGCAACTGCTGCATCTTTTGTAACTCCAACTCCTGTTGTCATTGCATATGAAATCAATCCCATTGGTCTTTCTCCAGAAATGATTCTGTTTAACTCTGCCTCATACATTGCTACTTCTTTTTCCAATCTATCTAATGCCAAAACATCAGGCTCTGATTTTTCTCTTTCCCTCTGAAGCTTTAATTGTGCTTCATATTTTTTTGTCTCGACATCCTCTCTGTATTTTGCTATGTCCTTGGCAAAAAGAAGCGTTGAAATCTTTACTGGATATTTTATATTTGCAATCGCTCTTTCAAATGAATCTATGAAAACCATATTTTCTTCCTGAGATCTTTCTGTTGTAGATTTGTACATCTTAATGTGAAGAAAAACAGATGCATAATATTCGTCTCCTATTTTTTTAACTATTGCATCCTGGGCTGGAGTGGTTTCCCATTGTCCATCATGTACTTCAATTATGTTAAGCCTCTTTGTTATAAATGGAACCATCCAATATCCGTATTTCCAGAGAAGAAAGGATAATACTGCAGTAAATAAAGACAAACCTGCCATGATGAATTGTAAAGTACTTCCCCCTGGAAGTGTTGCCATTATTAAGAAAACTAATATGGAAACTCCTATCGCCCCATAAGCCATTTGTCTAGTAGTAAATCCGAGTGCCATAGCTATCGCTTATTATTTCTTTATAAAGTTTTTAAATGCTATGTATTGAATAGAAAAGAGAGATAAAAATAATAAAAAGAAAATATACCAAAAAGTGAATAAAAAAATGTTATGGATAGAATCTATCTGTGCAGAAGTCAGATGTTGCTATTTCAGGAACAAAAATGCCTAGAATAGGTCTTGCCAACAAAAATATTAAAAGCGAGATAACTGCTCCAACAACCATAGAGGTTGCCCAGCCTGTTGCCTTTGATTTCATCTCTGCACCGAATATATGGCCGATACCATAAATTACTGCTGCCAATACAAACAATACAATAGCAATTATAGGAAGAATCTGTGTCAATTGAACGCATACATCATTCAATCCCACTATTAACCTTTCTGTGACATCAGAAGTTCCCTGCGCAAATGAGAACGAAAACAATAAGAACATAAAGGCTATTGACATTAAGATATTGATTTTCATTTAAACACCTTACTAACAAATTATAAATAAAAATTTAAAAAGATGTTAGATATTTAAAATTTAAATATTGACTATTTAAACAGGACAAATGTCCTTTAATTGATAACCTGAAAGATTTGAAATAAGAACGGAAGCAACCTGAACAATTAATAAGCCAACTACTGCTCCTGTCACCATTGACATTGACCAGGATATTGACTTTGCTCTTGTTTCTGCTCCAAAGAATTGACCTCCTGCATATGCAACTCCTGCAAGAACAAAGAGAACAAATGCGACAGTTGGAATTACTGAATTAAGATCTTTGTAAAGATCGCAAAGAGTTTTTTTAAGTTTGTCTGACGCCTGTGTAGAACTGGTGGTCTGTGCAAACGAAAATGAAATAATAAAAATAAAAGAAACAGCAAAGACTAGCCAATATAAGATTGAATTATTTTTTGATTTCTTTGAACGACCTTTGAGTCTAGTCCTTGCATCTGACATGGCAATCAACTAAAAGAAAAAAATATTATCAATCAGAAACCAGAGCATGCACTTGAACCGATCTGGTAGCTTCCACCACCGAATGCAGAAATTACCATTGGACCTATAATCCATAGCAAGAATGCTACTATTGCTCCAGTTATCATTGTCATTGCCCACTTAGAGCCCGTTGCTCTTGCCTCAGCTCCAAAAAACTGACTGCCTGCATATACAACTCCTGCAAGAACGATAAGGACGAATGCAATTGGACCTAGCAGGCCTGCAGAAAGATCACAAACAGTTCTAAGAACAGATTTAAGCTTTGTACTTGCTTCTGTTGATGAACCAGTCTGTGCAAAAACCAATGTTCCTAAAAGAAATAATGCCATCAATACTCCTAATTTCTTCATATTATCTCACCTTTGTTTTTAGAACGGAAATGCATTGCTAGCATAGCTAGCATGCTGACATTTTATATACACGTGTAAATATTATAAATATTACCATCTAACCATTAACATATGTCTACTAAATCTAAATATATTAAAAAAATAATAAGCATAGATGAAAAGGAAAGAATATACAAAAAGTACATTCCTTCCGTAATTTTTGAAAGAAAGGCAAACATAAGTGGAGCATGCCTTCATTTCTATTCTGATAGCGAAGAATGGGAAGACCAATGGGATGAAAACTGGTTTTTCATTGATGAAGGAATAAGATCGCATGCAAAACTATTATCAATAGAATCTGGATCTGCTGCTAAAGGAATTCCAACTGTACAATATGATCCTAAATCAAGAACTGCTTTCTTCAAAAATAATAATTACTATGGCTGGTTAAAATCAGTTGCATTAGCACTTATAGGAGATGTATTAGAGGATAACCATAATATATTTTCAGCCCATGCAGCATTACTAAATTTAAATGGGAATGGAACTTGCATCCTAGGCCCTTCAGGAACTGGAAAAACAACACTAAGCTATGGGCTTTTGACAAAACAAAATACAAAAATAGTAGCTGATGATTGGTTTTATTTTAAGTTCATAAATGGAACTATTATGGGATACAGGAGTGAAAAAAATACATACATTAGAGCAGATCTAAGCCAAAGTTGGAAAGAATATAAAGATATAATGAGATTTGCAAAGATGGATAATAAAGGAAGAGCAATAATCAATCTTTCAAAGGTTGTGGGGAAAGAGAAGATTGCGGATTCAATAGATATAACCAAATTTATAATATTAAGAAGAGAACCGAATAAGCCTGTTGTTACAAAATTAACCTCTAAAGAAGCATTAAAGCACTTGGTAAGTCATGACTTCTTTAATCCACACTGGCTACAGAAAAATAGCTGGAAGACGGAAGTAAGGAAAAACGCATACGAAAAATTACTTCAGAAATGTGATATTATCTTTCTTAATACAATTGAAACACCAAAAGAATCATTAGAAAGAATTCTTGATTTTACAATGAAATAATCAAATACTAATTATACATTTTATTACTTTATTAAAATAAGATACTCAGTAAAAACAAATATTAACAAGAACGTTTCTAACATCTTCTAAAATCACTGGAAATGAGGTTAGATGAGGTATATAAATATGTAAGTTAATATAAAAAAGAAGTTAATTATAATAGATTAATTTTCGAAAGACTGATATATAATTATCGGGATTGATTGTTGGTGGATTATTGGTGATGGTATGGCAAAAGAAAAAAGCGAGTATGTAAGAGAATTAGAAGACCTTCCAGGTATAGGGCCTGCAACTGCTGAGAAGCTCAGAGCAGAGGGATATGATACTATTGAAAAGATTGCGACTGCATCTCCACATGAACTTGCAGAGATAGTGGAAATTAGCGTTGACAATGCGAAAAAAGCAATAGAAGCTGCGAAGAAATCAACGGAAATTGGGTTTGAAACTGGAGATCAAGTTTACGAGAGAAGAAAACAAATAGCAAAGATTAGCACTGGATCAAAGGAACTTGATGAATTACTTGGAGGAGGAGTAGAAACACAAGCAATAACAGAATTCTTCGGTAAGTTTGGTTCTGGAAAGTGTGTAAGTAATGATACACTAACTACATATATTGATAACAATGAATTGAATATAGAAACAATGGAAAATGTGTATAATAAATACAGTCAAATCTATGGAGAACAAGAATATGACGGTGGTAAAATAGTAAAAGTTCCGTTAGATGTATTCGCATTTACCGATAATGGAATAACTGTTGAAAAATCAATAATGTTATATAAAGAAAAGGCTGAAAGAATAGTAAGATATAAAACAAGAAGAGGAAGAGAAATCAAAACAACCACTGCACACAAACTTCTTACATTTAATGGTGAATTAGCTTGGAAACCTGCAGAGTTTATTCAACCTGGAGACTATATTGCATATCCCAGAGAATTTGACCCATCCATAGCTGTAAGCAAAGAATCAAAACAAACAGGGCAGATAGATGAAGAGGATGCATATTTTATTGGATTGTTTGTTGCTGAAGGATGCAGCAATCCATTTTCAATTTCTATAAGTGAAAAGAAAATTGTAGAATGGGTGAAGGAATATCTTGAAAGAAAATTCAACTACATGCCAACAATCAATATAAAGAAAGAAGAAAACAGAAAGGAATTGTATTTAATCCTTCTTCCAGAACAATTGAGGGGCATGCTTGGTAAGCTGAGAGAGAGCAAAGCAGGAACAAAATACATACCTAAAGAGATATTTACAGGTGGAAAAGAGATAAAGAAGGCATTTCTTGCAGGATACATCGAAGGAGACGGATTCCTTTCAAATAGCATTGAACTTTCTACAAAAAGCAGGAAGCTTGCAAACGAACTGCATTACTTATTATCTACTATAGGAGTAGCTACAACAGAAGCAAAACCGCACATCTATAAAGGAATAGAATATTATAGAATTTTTGTATGCGGAGAAGACAGAGAAAAGCTGCAAGATCTCCCATACAAATTCAAAAAGTATTCAATAAAGCACAGAAATAGTAAACATGGATATCCGGAAACAGTTATAAAGAAAGTAAAGCTGATCTATAAATCATCTCTAGGAGGAAATAGAGGAAGAAAAGAGAAAGTGATCGGAAAGAAGAGTATTGATGATGAAACATTAAAATCCATTCTTCTTTCTTCTCCTAAGCAGAGAATAAATGACTCAACAATGGCTAAGATAATCAAATTCTTTATCCAAGGCAATGAATATCTACAACAACTAAAAGAAAAGGCGGAAAGAATGGATAGAATGAATAAAGAAGAATTCATTTCATTCACAGATGAATTGCCGTTTGCACTTAGGGAGGTTGGGAAGGAAATAGGTTTAAAGCCGACCAGCATAAGAAACTATCTAGTAAGGGGAATTCCAGAAGAAAGAAAAGAGGAAATAAAACAAACAATAGTAAAGAAATTAAATGAAAGAATTGCTATATTGAACAACGGAATAGAAGAGCTGAAGATAATTGGATTTTTCAAATGGGATAAAATAGAAGCAAAAGAGGAAATAGAATATAACAACTTTGTGTATGATTTTGTAATACCCAATGGCCATACATTCATAGGCGGAAACATTCCTACGCTCCTTCATAACACACAGGTTGGATTCCAACTTGCAGTGAATGTCCAAAAGCCAGAGGGACAGGGTGGATTGGGTGGAAAAGTGCTTTTCATAGATTCTGAAGCCACATTCAGACCAGAAAGAATAAGACAGATAGCAGAGGCACAAGGAATGGATCCGGATCAGGTCTTGAAGAACATACATGTTGCAAGAGCTATGAATTCAGATCATCAAATTCTTCTGATTGAAAAGGCTGACGAACTGATAAAGAAAGAGAACATAAAACTGATTATAGTTGATTCTTTGACCTCGCAATTTAGATCAGATTACGTAGGAAGGGGCGCTCTTGGTGAGAGACAACAGAAGCTGAATAGACACATTCGTGCACTCCAAAGACTTGCTGACACATACAATGTTGCAGTTTACATTACAAACCAAGTAATGGATAATCCTGCAATCCTATTCGGTGATCCTACAACGCCTATTGGAGGGCACGTGCTCGCGCATCAATCTACGTATAGAGTGTATGTAAGAAGAGGAAAAGAAGAAAAAAGAATAGCAAGACTTATAGACTCACCGAACATGCCAGAAGGAGAATGTGTATTCAAAGTGACAGAAGGGGGAATAAAGGACTAAATTTTTAATAAGATTAAAAAGAGTGAAGATGGAGTGAAAGCAAAAGAGTCTAAAAAATTAAGGATGAGAAAGCCGGGAAATTCAGAAAAATGGAGTCGTAGAGGGATTCGGTTAATGAAAAATATCGGTCTTCTAATACCTTGAAAGATGTCTTGAAAGAAATGATAAAGTATAACATTCACTAATTCAGCAGTCACAGATGCACGTTAAAATATGAATGAGTAGAACGGTGTATTCGAGATGGAAATGGAGTTTTCAAAAAAAAGAATCAGCATGGAAAAGACAATGTCCTCTTTGGATAGATTTGTGTTTGACTTCTGCAACATACTTGAGAAAGAGGGCATAAGGTATGTGGTTGTTTCAGGGTATGTTGCAATAGTGTTTGGGAGGAGCAGAAACACTGAAGATATAGACATTCTAATCGAAAAAATAAATTTCAAAAAATTTGAAAAACTGTGGAATGAACTAAAAAAGAAGTACGACTGTATAAACACAGATGACATGAAGACTGCCTATTATGACTACTTGAATACAAAAACTGCGATAAGATTCAGCCGAAAATGTGAGATAATACCCAATATTGAGTTTAAGTTTGTAAAGACACAGGAGGATAAATTTTCATTGGATAACGCAGTTGAACTGAATGTAAACAAACGCAAAATTCTAATTTCCCCACTTGAACTGCAAATCGCATACAAGCTTAAGCTTGGATCTGATAAAGATATTGACGATGCGATATTTCTATATGAATTGTTTAGAAAAGAACTGAACAACGAAAAACTTAAAAAATGGACTGCATATTTTAAAGTACCAAAGGAAATAATAAATGAATTGAATGAAAATTGAATGAATGGTTAGATTAATCGGATGAATTGGATGAGAAACATGAAATTCAATGAAAAGGAATTCGAAAAAAACAAACGTAAGAATAGGAAAGAACACCTAGATTTTATTAGAAAATATGTTGAGTGGCTAAAGAAGACACCGAATAAAAAATGGTCAAAGATTCATGCAAAGTTCCTTTCAAGATGAAATGAATAAAGAAGCGAAGTGTTAGACGTATTTGGAACGGTTTTTCTCATCCGAATTGATCTCTCCTCAGCAATATATTGGATATTATTATGTCTTATTATGTCCGATTGCAATGCTGAACGTGTTGGCTTCGGATATTCAGATGTATTCACGCCCATAAACGAGCTACGCCGGGACTCGGAAGCAAAGCTTCTGGAAACGATCTAAAAGAAGCCTTGTCTTTGAAAGAAGAAGCTGCTGCCAAAAGGGAAACGCATATTTAAAGTAACACCAGAAGGAATAAGAGATTGAAATATAACAGAATAATTAGTTATTTTTTATTTTTTTATTCTATTTTTTTTCATTCTCTGAAAGCACATAAGTGCCGCCTTCTATTTTTATTGCTTTTCCTTTTACAATTGCTTCTGATATTTTTTTTCTAGCGGAAAGAAGAAGTCTGTGGAGAGTTGGTTGTGAAATGTTCATTTTTTCTGCTACTTGCTCTTGTTC